>JAGRJL010000119.1:1274-22389 GCA_020442775.1 Lysobacterales bacterium
CCCTTCCGAGTGCTGATCGTCGAGGACGACCGCTCGCAGGCGCTGTTTGCCGAATCGGTGCTCAAGCGCGCCGGGATGGCGACGTGCGCGGTGACCGATGCGCTGGAAACCATCGAGCAACTGGACAAATTCAAGCCGGATCTGATTCTGATGGACCTGTACATGCCCAATATCACCGGCATGGAGCTCACCGCGATCATTCGCGAGCGCAGCGAGTTCATCTCCACGCCGATCGTGTTCCTTTCCGGCGAGCAGGATTCGGAGAAACAGTTCGAAGCGCTGGATGCCGGCGGCGACGATTTCCTCTCCAAGCCCATACGGCCCAAGCATCTGATGTCGGCGGTGGTCAACCGGGCGCGACGGGCCAGGGCCCTGGCCAAGCGCACGACGGCGTTGCCCAAGGAACACGACACAGGTTTGTTTGAACGGGCGCACCTGCTGGATCGCTTGAGCGAAGCGCTGGTGATTGATGACGTACCCAACGCTCGCGGCGGGCTGCTGTTCATCGAGGTGGAAGGGGCTCGCGCACTGCGTGAACGGCTCGGATTGCTCGGCTACGAGGATTTGATCCGGCAGATTGGGGCCACCATCGCCAGCTTTGCCGGGTCCTCCGATATCTGTTCGCAGGGCAGCGACAACAGCTTCCTGTTCCTGGCCCAGGACCGCCCGGTAGCCGAATTCGATGGTTTGGCCGCGGCGCTGGTCAAGGCGGTGGGCGAGGCCGAATATGCCGACGAGCCGATCATCATCAACATCGGCGGCTGTCTGTTCAAACACGGATTTGCCGATGCTGGAGCGATTCTGAGCGCTGCAGAGAAGGCTTGCACCCAGGCCCGCAAGGATGAAGCCAGCGGACACTACCACGGCCATCAGCCCACGGTGCGGACTCCCGGTGAATCGCTCGCCGAGGCGGTGGGCGAGGCGCTGGAGCAGGACCAGTTCGAGCTGCTTTACCAGCCCATCGTCTCGCTTCAAGGCGTTGGCGACGAACAATATGAGGCGATTTTGCGGCTGCGTTCGGACGATGGCACCAGCGCCTCGGCGGCCGAGATCACGGCGGCTGCGCAAGGCAGCGATCAACTGCACGAGATCGACCGCTGGATCCTCAAGCGGGCACTCATGACCCTTGATGAGCGTTCCCAGCGAGGCAAGCCGGTGCGGCTGTTCGTTTCCCAGTCGGGCAGTAGCTTGAGCGATTCCAGTCGTGGCGCCTGGCTCAAGCAGATGCTGGACACCCGAAGGGTCCCGCCCGAGCGATTGGCGATGAGCTTCCGTCTAGCCGAAGCGATGGCGCATCTCAATGACGCCATGGTCTTCTTCCAGGCGATGCGAGAACTGGGAGTGGGACTGGTGCTGG
This sequence comes from Lysobacterales bacterium, assembly GCA_020442775.1. Taxonomy (GTDB): domain Bacteria; phylum Pseudomonadota; class Gammaproteobacteria; order Xanthomonadales; family SZUA-5; genus SZUA-5. The sequence continues at coordinate 2,632 of JAGRJL010000119.1, forward strand.
ATGAATTCGAGCCCGATATGACTGCGCTGCAGATGCTCAGCTATCTGGCGGTGGATTCCATCAAGCTGCATCCTCGTTACTCGGCGCCGGTGCTGGATCAGGCGACCAGTGACGAGTTGCGCAGCCTGATCCACGCGGCTCACGCGGCGCACAAGAAAGTGATGGCGGCAACGGTGGAGAACGCCCAGTCCGCGGCAGCGCTTTGGACCCTGGGGGTGGACTACATTCAGGGTAATTTTGTGCAGCGACCTGAAGATAATCTGGGATTTGACTTCAGCGCCTCGGCGCTGTGAGGACCGGAATCGCGGCTTGCGTGCGCATGCCGCGCGATTCCAAGGACACTGAGGGGAAGGACGTCCGATGGTAAGTCGCTCTGAACGCGCTCAGATTGAATCGCGTATTCGGGCTCGCACCCAGCGTGCCGAGGCGTTGGAGATGGTCGAGTCGGTGGCGCTGTGGTGTATCGCCTCGATTCCCCTCGCGGTGGTTATCGCGCTGACGGTTTCACGGTTGGCCGCCAAGGAAGCCCTGATTGCCTGGGTCGCGGCCAAGACCGTCATGGCGATGATCGCGGTTTACGCCTGGGCCACCCGCGAAAACCTCGCGCGCGCCACCAAGATCTCGCAAACGGCGCTGGTGCTGAGCGGATTCTGTTGGGGGACCTCGGGGATTTTCTTCGGCAGCTTCAGCGAACCGGCATTCAATGTGCCGGTTCAGTTGGCGGTTGCCGGAGCAGCCTGCGCCTCGGTTTGGCTATTCGGTCGACGATTGGTGCTGGTTTGCGCAGTGCTGGTGGTGATACTGGGCCCGATCCTGTTTCACCTGCTGCTGGGCTGGCGAGCGCACTGGGCCACCGCAGCGATCATCGTGTTCCTGGTGGTGGCGAATCTGCTGATCAGCCGTCGACAGCTTAGTCATGTGCCGGAGCTGCAGGAGGCCGATGGGGAGAAGCCGGCGGCCGATGGTCAGGCGGAGGGCGGCAAGTCCGCTGGCGGCGGAATGATCGCGGTACTCGAGGAGCAGATCGCCGATCTGCGCGGCGAACTTGAGCGGCGGCGTCATCTGGAAGACGAAATCAACGCTGCCAAGCAGGCTGCGGAGTCAGCGGCGATGGCAAAGGGCGAGTTTCTCGCCACCATGAGTCATGAAATGCGGACGCCGTTGAACGGCATCATTCCGCTATTGGAGATTCTGCGTGACACCCGTCTGGAGCCGGATCAGCGCGAGTACCTGAACACCTCCTATCAATCCGCTCGCCACCTGCTGCGGATTATCGACGACATCCTCGATTATTCGAAGATGGAAGCCGGCAAGCTGGACCTGGAGACCACCGGCATCAATCTGCGCGAGATCACCGACTCGGTGGTACGTCTGCTGGAGAAGAACGCCGAGAACAAGGGGCTGAGGCTTTCGGCGATGATCGAACCCGGCGTGCGCCTGGCGGCACGCGGTGATCCGGTGCGCTTGCGTCAGGTGCTGGCCAATCTGGTGAGCAACGGCATCAAGTTCACCGAAAAGGGTTCGATTGCGATTCAGGTCTCCAAGCGCGGCGAGACCCGAACCCATTCGGAAGTGCTGTTCGTGGTACGCGACACCGGCGTGGGCATTGCCCCCGAGGTGGCGGAGAAATTGTTCAAGCCTTTTTCCCAGGCGGACGCCTCAACCACCCGCACCTACGGCGGTACCGGACTTGGGCTGGTCATCTGCAAGCGCATCGTGGATCTGATGGGCGGCAAGATCGGGCTCAAGAGCGAGAGCGGCAAGGGATCGATATTCTGGTTCAGCGTGCCGCTGCTCAAGGCCTTCGGCGACATGACCAATGCCCGCCGCAATCTGGAGGGCGTGCGCGCGCTGATCGTATCTTCGGACAATCGCCTGATTCAGCGTCTCAGCACGCTGATGCAGAGTTGGGGGATGGCGCAGCTGTCGACCAACACCACTGCCGACGCCATTTCCAAGCTGAAGTCGTCGGCCACCCTCGGCGAGAGCTGGGCCTTCGACCTGTGCATCGTCGACTTCAATACCATGCGCAACACCGCGCCGGCACTGGTCCGCAACGTCAGTCGGGAGCCGGTGCTGGAAAGGCTCAAGCTGCTTTATGTCGCCGGTTCGGAACCGATTGCCGAAGAACTCACTGACAACGATCGCTCGGCGACGATCGAGTCGGGCTTCAGCGAAGGCGAGATCCAGTCGCAGATCAACAAGCTGATGGAGATCGAACAGCCCGGCGAACAGCGCGTCAGCCTGATCGAGCAGGCCCAGCGCCTGGGGGTCGACGAGCGTAGCCAGAAGCCGGCGTCCGGACAGGTGGCTGGACCGCTCAGCGGGCACGTCCTGCTGGTGGAAGACAACCCGGTCAACCGTCAGGTGGCGCAGAAGCTGTTGGGACTGATCGGGCTGAGTTTCGATCATGCCGAAAATGGCAAGCTGGCGGTCGAGATGGCCGGCAAGAACCGTTATGACGCGGTGCTGATGGACTGCCAGATGCCGGTGATGGACGGGTACACCGCGACCCGCACCCGGCGAATGCTGGAGGAGGACCGCAAGCTCCCGCGTCTGCCCATCGTGGCAATGACCGCCAATGCGATGGCCGGTGACCGTGAGAAGTGTCTGGCGGCGGGGATGGACGATTATCTGTCCAAGCCCCTCAATCGCGGACTGCTGGAGCAAACCCTGCGCAAGTGGCTGCCGGGGGACGCCAAGTCGAAGAAGGATGCCAAGCCCGCACCGGCGCCGGAGCCAAAGCCGGAGCCCAAGATCACCACCGAGCCGGTCAAGCTCAAGGACCGCGGAGCGGCGATCGACGAACAGATCGTCTCGGAGTTGCTGGAGGTGATGGGCAGCGAATTTACCTCGCTGGTGAGGGTCTACCTGGAAGACACGCCGAAGAACCTCAAGGCGCTCAATCAGGCTGCAGAGAATGGCGATATCGCCGCGATGGTGGCGCCAGCGCACTCGCTGAAGTCGACCAGCGCCAATCTCGGCGCCATGGCCTTGTCCGAGTTGGCCAAGCAGATCGAGCATGGGGCACGTCAGCATGCGCTGCCCGATCCTCTGGGATTGGCGCGTGCTGCCTCGGTGGAGTTCAAGCGCGCTTCTGACGAGCTGGAAGCGCTGCTCGACAAGGGCTAGCCTCCGGCCGGTCGGTCCGAACCGCGCCGGCGGCGCGCATGCAATTGCAGGCTGATTGGCTGGCCGTTCGGCCCGCGCGCGGGCCTTCTTGTACAAGCTTGATCAGTGCAAGGGCCCCTGGCGGTCAGCTCGACGCAGGCTGATCGCTAGCCAGCCACGCCGTCGGCGACAGGCCGAATCGCTCATGAAAGGCGCGCGCCAGTGCCGAGGCGGTGGCGTAACCGACATCAAAGGCCACCAGCTTCACCGATTTTCCCTGGCGCAGCAGCGACTTGGCGACAGCCAGCCGCCAGCTGCCCAGGTATTCCCCCGGCGTCATGCCGACGGTCTGATGAAAGTGCGCGGCGAAGCGGGCGCGCGACATGCCGGCTTCGCCCGCGAGCCGTTCCAGCGACCAGGGTGCCTGCGGCTGGGCGTGCATCGCGACCAGGGCTTTGGCCAGTCGCGGATCGGCGAGTCCGGCGAGTGAGCCGCTTTCGACCAGCCGCTGCTCCATGACATGGCGAAACAGCTGCAGCATCAGCAGCTCGGTAAGCCGATTGAGCGCGAGCTGGCGCCCGCAATGTTGGGCGAAGGCCTCATCAAACAGCAGCTCGAGCGTCTTGCTCAGCATTGAAGAGTGCGAGAGGGGAATCTGCAGCAGCGTCGGCAGGCTGGCCAACAGCGGGTTCAGCGCGCCGGTGCCGAAGTCCACCGTGGCGCACAGCAGATCGACCGACTCGCCGGGATCGGTCCGCAGCTGGTGTGGGGTCGAGCCGGCATAAAACAGCAGGGTGGGCTGGTCGAGTTCGATCGCCGCCGAGCCAGGCTGGTCGATGTGCAGTGTGCCGCTGCGAAGAATGTGCAGATGGCCGCTGTGGTCGGCTCCGTCAAAGTCGACTGCGCCGCACAGGTGGCCGGAATGAAAGACCCGCGCGCGCAGTTCGAAACGGTCCAGGATTGCAGAGAGTCGATCGGTCATGAGACGAAATGGATCATATAGAGTACGAATAGACGCCTATAGTACCAGTTGTTTGCCTAAAGTACCCCTCACCAACCCACACACAAGGAGTACGACATGGCACGCATTCAACCGCTCGATCTCGATCAAGCCGATCCGACCACCCGTCAGACGCTGGACGATGTCAAACGCAAGCTGGGGACGGTGCCGAACCTGATTGCCACGCTGGCACATTCGCCGACCGCGCTGCACGGATACCTGGGTTTTGCCGACGCTGCGACCCGGGGCCGGTTGAGCGCCGGGCAGCGCGAGATCGTCGCGCTGGCGGTGGCCCAGGCCAATAGCTGCGCCTACTGTCTGGCGGCGCACACCTTCATCGGCAAGAACGCGGGCCTCGATGATGGACAGGTCCAGGCGGCTCGCCGGGCTGAGGGAGGATCAGCGGCCGACGCTGCGCTGGCCCGGTTCGCGGCGGCGGTGGTAGAGCAGCGCGGATTGATAGGCGACGATCAGATCAGTGCGTTGACCAGCGCCGGTTTCGACCAGTCGGTGGTGATCGAAGTGGTGGCGCTGGTGGCGCTCAATACCCTGACCAACTACGTCAACCATGCCGCGGATACCGACATCGACTTTCCCCGGGTCGATCTGGCGGCGGCAGCCTAGGAGCGCATCATGAGCACCACAACGGTCAATACGACGGCCGATTTCACCGACTTCACCCGCAGCGGGGAGCTGGTGCTGATCGACTTCCACGCCAGCTGGTGTGGACCCTGCAAGACGCTCGCGCCAACGGTGGAACAGCTGGCTGCCGATTTTGAAGGCCGGGTCCCGGTGGCAAAACTGGATATCGAGCAAGTGCCCGAGGTGGCTGCCCGCTATGCGATCCGCAGCGTGCCGACCCTGATGCTGTTTCGTGAGGGCAAAGCGGTGGGCTCGGTGATCGGGGTTCGCTCCAGGCCCGAACTCAAGGGCTGGATTAGCGGCGCGCTGGCCCAGGCCGGTTGAACCAGCGGCCCCGCTGCCGAATCAGGCAGCGGGGCTGCGACAGATGCAGGGTCTAGCCGTGGTCAAAGTGGAAATGATCGTCGTCGTCGAAGTCGAAGTTCACCACCGCTTCCTTGCCGTACCAGCGCCCGTCGACCAGCACCAGCTCCATTTCCTTGGAGATTGGTGCTTCGAAAATGGTCACAGTGGTTCGGACGGTGGCTGACTTGCCGTCCACGTCCAGCACTTCCACATAGACCGAGTCGGCGATGGCGTCCAGATCCAGACCATAGATGCGCAGCGCCTGTTTGGTCGCCGCCAGCACCGAACTCCCCTGGCTCAGCGCCTGTTCCAGACTCAGCTGCTGCAGATCCTCAATGCTGAAGATCCCGGTTGCGCGCGCAGCATTGGTGACCAGCGTCAGGGCCTGACGCATGGAGTCGCTGCTGAGGAAATCAGTGCTCTTGACCCAGCGCTCGATGCCCGGCATCGCCAGTCGCAGGGCCGCCCGTTGCTCGTCGCTGAGGTCTGCGTCGGGCGAGGAAATCGCCATCTGCATCGCGCCCAGGCCCATCAGCACCGCGCCTTCGGCCTTGGGTCGGGCCTCGACCAGCTTGGGCTCGATCTCTTCCATCAGCTTGTCGACCGCATTGGCGTCGGCATAGTGCGCGGCAAACTCGGCGAACTTCTCACGCTGGCGATCAGACGGCTGCTCCTGGCGGCCAATTTCATAGGCGCCCTGCAGCATCTGAAACTGCGCCGGCGGCATCATCACCTGGGCCAGTCCCAGCAGGTCATTGGCGCGCAATCGCTCCACCGCTTCGCGTACGTGGACCGCCGGATTGGGGACCCCGATGCTGGCCGTGCCCGGCTTGGCTTCGGTGCTGGTCTGGGCAAACACTGGCTGGGCCGCGGCGAATGCGCAGGCCAACAGGATCGAAGATGACAACAAAGTGCGTTTCATCGAGGCATTCCTTGGGGTGGGACTTTAGTGTGCTAGTGAACTAGCACACTGAACAGTGACGGAAGTCATGGCCGGAGATTGGGACAGGGCCCAGGGCGAAGGGCCCTGGGCCCCAGGGCGAAGGGCCCAGGGCCCAGGGCGAAGGGCCCAGGGCTCGGGGCCCAGGGCTCGGGGCCCAGGTGCAGGATCCCGAGATCCGCCGGTCATGGCGCCGTTTTGGGGCCTCTGGACAGAGACGATTTGAGGAAGCTTGGCTGCGGGCGGCCACTGGGCCCTGGGCCCTATCCCCTGGGCCCTCGCTTCTGCCTACCGCTCCCAGGGCGCCGCAGCGTCACCGTCACGGCCATAGGCCTGACGCGCCCTGGCCACTTCAGCGGCGGTCATCCGTCCTTCCTCGGCCAGTCCCCACAGTGCGCTGAGCACGATTTCCACCGCGTCGACCTCGAAGAATGCGCGTAGCGCGGGTCGGGTGGCGCTGCGCCCGAAGCCGTCGGTGCCCAGGGTCAGATAGCGCTGCGGCACCCAGGGCCGAATCATTTCCGGATGGGCCCGCACATAGTCACTGACCGCAATCACCGGTCCCTTGCAACCCGCCAGTTGCGCGCTCAGGTAGGCGGGCGGATGAGCAGCATCCGGCGCGCGCCGCTGCTTGCGGTCAGCGCTGATGCCGTCACGCTGCAGTTCGCTGTAGCTGGTGACGCTCCACACATCGGCGACCAGACCATGCGCCTCGCGCAGCATGATCTGGGCCTGCAGCGCTTGGGTCATCATCGCACCGGAAGCCAGCAGCTGAAGGTCGGCCTTCTTTCTGCCGCGCCGTGGCAAGCGGTAGATTCCGCGCAGGATGCCGTCGCGCACGCCTTCCGGCAGCGAAGGCTGATCGGCGTTTTCGTTGCCGATAGTGAGGTAGTAGAAGCGGTCTTGCTGCTCATCGAGCATCTCGGCGATCCCGCGCTCCATGATCACGGCGATCTCGTAGGCAAAGCTGGGGTCGTAGGCGCGGCAGTTGGGCACGCTGGCGAAGCCCAGATGGCTGCCGCCGTCCTGATGCTGCAAGCCCTCGCCAGACAGGGTGGTTCTGCCCGCAGTGGCGCCAAGCAGGAATCCGCGCGCGCGCTGATCGGCCGCGGCCCAGATCAGGTCACCGACCCGCTGCCAGCCGAACATCGAGTAGTAGATGTAGAAGGGCAACATCGGCTGGTCATTGACGCTGTAGCTGGTTGCCGCGGCGATCCAGGAGGAAATCGCGCCGGCTTCGGAGATGCCCTCTTCGAGAATCTGACCGGATTGCTCCTCCTTGTAGTAGAGCATCGAACCCAGATCTTCGGGCTCGTACATCTGTCCCAGCGGCGAGTAGATCCCGACCTGGCGAAACAGATTGGCCATCCCGAAAGTGCGCGCTTCATCGGCCACGATCGGCACGATCCGCGGGCCAATGCTGGGATCCTTGAGCAATTGCCCGAGCATGCGTACGGCGGCCATGGTGGTGGACATGGACTTGCCGTCGGCCTCGATAGCGAACCTGGCGAAGCTGCTTGCGTTCGGTGCCGCCAGCTGAATGCTCGAAGTGCTGCGCCGCCGCGGCATCGGACCGCCCAGGTCTGCCCGGCGCTGGTGCAAATAGCGCATTTCCGGACTGTTTTTTTCCGGTCGGTAGAAATCCAGGTTTTCCAGCGCGCTGTCGCTGAGCGGCAGGCCGAAGCGATCGCGGAAGTTCTGCAGGTCCTCAAGGCCCAGCTTCTTTTGCTGATGGGTGGTCATCCGGCCCTGGCCGGCCGATCCCAGGGCGTAGCCCTTCATGGTCTTGGCCAGAATCACCGTGGGCTGGCCGCTGTGGCCGATCGCCGCAGCGTAGGCCGCATGGAGCTTGCGCGGGTCATGACCACCGCGGCGCAGCCGGTCGATCTCGGCGTCGCTGAGGTTGGCCACCAGTCGGGCCAGTTCCGGGGTCTGCGCGAAGAAGCGTTCGCGGTTGTAGGCGCCGTCGTTTGCGGAGAAGGTCTGAAACTGGCCATCAACCGTCTGGGCAAAGGCGCGCAGCAGTTCGCCGCTGCTGTCGCGGGCGAACAGCACATCCCAGTCCGAGCCCCAAAGCACCTTGATCACATTCCAGCCGGCGCCGCCGAACAGGGCCTCCAACTCGTCGATGATCCGGCTGTTGCCGCGTACCGGGCCATCCAGGCGCTGCAGATTGCAGTTNNAGTTGATCACGAAGGTCAGGTTGTCGAGCCGCTCGCGGGCGGCCAGCGACAGCGCGCCGATCGACTCCGGCTCGTCCATCTCGCCGTCGCCAAAGAAACCCCAGACCCGGCGCTGGCCGGTGTCGGCCAGACCGCGATGCTGCAGATAGCGCAGGAAGCGGGCCTGATAAATCGCGCTGATCGGTCCCAGTCCCATCGAGCCGGTGGGGAACTGCCAGAAATCGGGCATCAGCCAGGGATGCGGGTAGGAACTCAGTCCGCGCGAATCCCCCTGGCCAGCGGTGCCGGGGAGCAGCACCTCCTGGCGGTAGCGACGCAGGCTGGTTTCGTCGAGAAAGCCTTCGAGGAAGGCTCTGGCGTAGACGCCCGGCGCCGAATGCGGCTGGAAGTAGACCAGATCGGCGCCGTCGGGATGGGTCGGGCCCTTGAAGAAGTGCTGGAAGCCGACCTCGAACAGATCTGCCGCAGAGGCGTAGCTGGCCAGATGCCCGCCCAGCTCCGGCGCCTCCTGATTGGCGCGCATCACCATCGCCAGTGCATTCCAGCGGATTGCCGCCCCCAGCCTGGCCTCGAGATCCAGATCACCGGGGTAGGGCGGCTGCTGCTCCAGTCCGATGGTGTTTCTGTAGGGGGTGATTCGTGCCCGGGCCGAGCGTACCCCGCGGGTCTGCGCGTGATCGGCGAGTCGGTCGAACAGATATTGTGCGCGAGCCTGTCCATGCTCGCGTACCACCGCGTCGAAGGATTCCAGCCATTCGGCGGTTTCTGCCGGGTCGACGTCCGACTCGGTCGATGCCGCAGCCAGCACGCCGGCGGCGGCCTTGGGAAAATCCTTCATTGTTGACTCGCCGGTGGGAAAGGGAGCGATGGTAAGGGTAGGCGGGCGAGCCTTGCCAGAATCAGGCTGCCAGACCCAGCGGGCCGGCTGCCCGGTCCAGCGCCTGCAGCAGGTCGCTCCACAGATCCTCGACGTCCTCAATACCCACCGAAACCCGCAGCAGATTGGCGGCGACCCCGTGCTGGTCCAGGTCTTTCGGATCGCAAATCCGGTGAGTCAGCCCGGCCGGACGCTGGATCAGGGTGTCCACCGAGCCCAGGCTCACCGCGGGGGTAATCAGCTGCAAGCCGGCAATGACCGCCTCGGCCTGATTGGCGTCGCCGTGCAGTTGGAAGGCGAGCACGCAGCCGCTGCCCGACATCTGCTGCGACAGGATGCGCTGCTGCTCCGGGCTGGCGTTCATTCCCGGATAGTGGACCCGCGCAACCAGCGGATGCGCGGCCAGCCGTTCGGCGAGCAGTTGCGCGTTGCTCTGTGCGGCGAGTACCCGCAGGCGCAGGGTGGAGAGCCCGCGGATCAGCAGATAGGCACCCAACGGATGCAGCACGCCGCCGGTCAGAATTCGCACCTGACGCAGCCTTGCCGCCCATTCGGCACCGCAGCTAATGACCCCGGCCAACACATCGCCATGACCGCCGATGAACTTGGTCGCGCTGTGCATCACCATGGTCGCACCCAGGGTCAGTGGCTGCTGCAGCACCGGAGTGGCGAAGGTGGAATCGACCACCACCGGGACCTTTCCGGCCTGGGCCACCACGCTTTCTATGTCGACCAGCTTCAGCGTGGGGTTGGCCGGCGTCTCGATCAGCACCAAACCGGTTTGCTCGGTGATCGCCGCGGCGACGGCATCGGCGTTGACCCAGCTCACCCGATTGCCGAGCAAAGCGCTGCTGAGCAGATGATCGCTGCCGCCGTAGACCGGCCGCACTGCCACCACGTGATCCTTGCCAGCCAGGCGCATCGCCAGCAGCAGGGCACTGAGTGCGGCCATCCCGGAACCGAAGGCCACCGCGTCGGTGCAGCCTTCGAGCTTCGCCATGGCAGTCTCGAAGTGGGCGACGGTACCGTTGTGCAGGCGCCCGTAGACCGGGTTGCTGGCGCTGGCATCGCCGGCCACCAGCGCGTCCAGGCTGGCGCTGGCGGCAGACGGGTCGGGAGTGGGATAGGTGGTTGAAAGGTCTATGGGCGGCACATGCCAACCGCCTGCAACCGCCCCCGCGCGGGCCGCATGAACCAGATCAGTGGCCAAACGCTTGCTCATGTGTCTCTCCCCGAAGATGGCGATTGATTCGATTGATTTCCGCAATCGGAAATAAATCGACCTATTTCCCCTTGGATGGTAGTTTTTCGATCCATCCAAGCCGAAAGCTCCGAAGAAGATTCGAAAAATGGCCAAGCAGGTAGATCTTGACCGAATCGACATCGAACTGATCCGCCTGCTGCGCAAGCATGCTCGGATCGCCAACAAGGACCTCGCTGCCCAGGTTGGGGTAGCGCCGTCGACCGCGCTGGAGCGGGTCCGCCGTTTGCGCGAGCGCGGCGTAATCTCCGGCTTTCATGCCGAGGTCGACCCGGAGGCCATCGGGATCGGGCTGCAGGCGATGGTTGCGGTCCGTCTGGTGCAGCACTCGACCGCGCTGGTGGAGGCCTTCCATCAGCATCTGAGTCGACTGCCAGAGGTCCTGGCCTACTATCACGTGGCTGGCGCCGACGACTATCTGGTCCACGTGGCAGTTCGCGATCCGGCGCACCTGCGCGGTTTTCTGCTCGCCGCCTTTACTCAGCGGCCCGAGGTCGGACACCTGGAGACCCACCTGATTTTCGAGTTCCAGCGCAACCCGGGGATACCGATCTACCGGCGGGCAGACCCGGACTGAGTCCCTAGCAAAGGGTTGTCTGTGAACTGAACGGCCGCTGCGAGACCCGCACGAAGGTGACAGTTGGCACTGTGGGATGCTTGGCGGATTTCCCAGGCTGTTGGCGTTAAGCAACGCGGCAGCGCTGCGTTTGCCGGTTGATTGAAGCAGAATGAGTCGTCTTGCTGAGGTGATTCGCCGTGTTTGCAGAGTTGAAACGGCGCCGGGTTCTTCCTCTGGTCGGGGTCTACTTGGGCGCTGCATGGGTGGGCGTGGAGTTCTCCAACTTCATGGTCGAGCGCTACCACTTGTCGCAAGGCTGGGTGGATGCGCTGATCGCGATGGTTGCGTTGATGCTGCCGGCAGTGGTGGTCTTTGCCTACAACCATGGCGCGCCAGGTCCGGATCGATGGACCGCACTGGAGCGCTACCTGCTGCCGATCAACCTGTTGATTGCGATCACCGTGGCGGTGCTGGTATTCGGCGATCGACCGGTGGGCGCGATGGCCGATACCCTGGAGCGGGCCGATGAGGATGGTCAAGTGTTGTCCAGAACGGTGGCCCGAGAAGGCTATCGTCAGCGGCTGCTGCTGTTTGCGCTGAGCGCAACAGCTGATCAGGCCAACCAGAAGCTGGCGCTGGCGCTGCCGAAGCTGATCGAGGCCAGTCTGAGCGGGGATCCCTTCATCGAGCCCGAATCGGTGACCGGCAACGCGACCCTGCTTGCCCGTTTGCGCCGCAGTGGCGCCGTCGATGGCAGTCAGGTCCCGACGGCATTGCGCCGTCGCGTGGCCGAGGAAGCGCGCTATGAGTGGATGCTGAGCGGGCAGCTGGACGGCGCTGCCGGGGGCTGGAAGGCCACCCTGGATCTGGCCGCTACTGCGCCGGGTGCCGTGGAGCAGCGCATCGTGGTTCAGGGCGCGCGTCTGACCGACCTGGCCGACGCGGCGAGCAGTGAATTGCGGCAGATCATGGCGCGCCAGATCGGCAGCCCCGACTTTGCCAGTAGCGCCACTCTGGATGAGCAGTTCAGCGCCAACGATCAGGCGGTGGCCGCCTTTCTCCAGGCGTTCTCTGCGCACGCGATAGACAACGACCAGCGCACCGCGAGCGCGCACCTGGACCGTGCCATCGAGCTCGATCCCAGCTTCGCCCGCGCCTACATGCTGCGCGCGGTCGTCGCGGTGGAAGAGGGGCGGCAGGGCGACGCTCAGAAGGATCTGGCGGCAACGCTCAAGTACGATTACCGCCTCGATGATCCGGCCAAGTTTCGCGCCAGGTCGATCAGCTACGGCCTCAGCAACCAGCCGCAGAAGCGTCTGGCGGTGCTGCGGCTTTGGACTGAACTGCATCCGGCCAGTGCCCAGGCGCAAATCGATCTGGCCCATTCGCTGAGATGGTTCGGCGGCGACCCCGAGGCGACGATTCAGGCTTTTCGGCGTGTGCTAGAACTCAGTCCCAGCGAGACCCAGATTCACCTGACCCTGGCCGAACTGCTTGCCGCACAGGGCAAGTTGGGCGAAGCCAGGGCCGCTGCCGAGGCATTTGCAGCGGCTGAACCCAAGTCGGAATCCGGACCACTCTGGCTGGGGCGTCTGGCGCTCGCCGAGGGTGATTTCGGCGCTGCTGTCGCCCATGCCGAGCGCGGTGCTCTGCTGCGGCCGGATCTGGTCGGGCCCTTGCTGGATCTGGCCGAATACGCCGCGCTGCAGGGGCAATGGGAGCAAATGGAGGCGCAGCTGGAGGCCGCTCGTGGTGTGGCGGGCGAAGCGACCCAGGAAGCCACCGTTGCCTGTGTCTCCGCTCAGCTATATCTGCTGCCGGGTTGGCGCGAGCGCGCGCTTGCCCAGGCCGATCACTGCGCCGCCGTGGCCAGCGCAGTGGTTTCCCCACTGTCGCTGGCGATGGACGTGAAGCTGCCGTTTTCCGGCTTGCGTACCGAAATGCTGGGGCTGCAGGCTACCCTCGCCGACATCGAGCAGACCCTGACCGGCTTTGACGGCGAGATGCGCAAGATCGGCGCCTTCGCCCGGATGTTCGCCTACCTGCATGCCGAACAGGCCGATCAGGCCGAAGCGGAGCTGGGTCAGCTGGTCGAAGTATTGCGGGCGTGGAATCGTCAGGATCTGGACTATCTGGTGAGCTTTGCTCGTGGTCGAATCGCCATGTTGCGAGGTGAAGCGCGTTCGGCGGCCGAGGCCCTGGCCGCCGGTGCGGCGCAGTACGAGCGGTCCAGCCATCGCTTCTTGGGTGCCGCGGGCTTCCTCTCCGTACATATCGCAATGCTGGACTTCGAGCTGCGCGCGCTGTTGGCGGACCATCGGATTGATCAGGCGCTGCAGCGAGGCGAGCGCGCGATTGGCCAGTTCCCCGGGGCGGCAGCGATCAAGCTCAGCTACGCCGAAGCAGCAGCCGCTGCCGGCAGGGCCGAGTTGGCGGCTGGGTTGTTCGCTGAAGTGGAGCGGTTGTGGGCCGGCGCCGATGAGCGCGCGATCCCCCGAGAGCGGATTGACGCGCTTTCGCCCTGAGGCCGGCTGGGGACTAATCGCAGATTGTTACCGGCAGTTTGCGGGCATCAGTCAATTTCATCCCAGCGCAACCCCGGCGCCGGGTATACTTGGCGCTCTTTTTGATCAATGGGAATCGTTTTCGCAGCGGGCCGATCACGGTACTGCAGATTGCGCAGTTCGCGATGGTGGAGCAGGCCAGTGGACGGTCCTGATACCGCTGTACGACCCTTCGCCGCACAGCCCGCCGGGACGAAATGCTCGTCCAGGCGGGATGCTACGGCCAGGTGCAGGTCGGCGAACGATTTCTTCGATGGACCCAACACTGCATGTCCGACCCTACCAGTCACCCCAGCGAGCTGATCCACGCCACCTATCGCCTGCGCGCTGATGCCACTCAGGCAGAGCAGCTGGCCAGATTCATTGCCTACGAACAGACCGTGGAATTGCCCGAACGGCTGATCACCAGTCCTCATTTGCTGGACAACGTGGTCGGCAAAGTGGAGGCACTGGATGCCGATGGGCCAGATCACTTTCGGGCGCAAATCGCCTACAACGCTGAATTGGCCTCAGGACAGTTGGGACAGCTGGTCAATCTGCTCTACGGCAACGTCTCGATGGGCGAGGGCATACGCCTGGTCGGGGTCGATCTGCCGCCGTCGGTGTTGGCGCAGTTTCGTGGACCCAGTCACGGCGTGGAAGGCATTCGAGCACTGCTCGGCGTCTACGACCGTCCGCTGTTGGCCACTGCGGTCAAGCCGCGCGGGCTGAGCGATGCTGAACTGGGGCGGCTGGCCGGGCAGTTCGCGCTGGGCGGCGGGGACATCGTCAAGGACGACCAGAATCTGGTCTCCAGCGACTTCGAGAGCTTCAAGCGCCGGGTCGATGCCTGTGCCAAGGCGGTCGCTGCGGCCAATCAGCAGACCGGACGCAACACCCTGTATTTTCCGCACCTGGCGGCGCCCGATCAGGATCTGGACCAATATGCCGAGTTCGTTCTTGAACTGGGTCTGCGCGGAGTTCTGATGTGTCCGCTGGTGCTGGGGCTGGACCGGGTGCGGCAACTCAACCAGCGCTACGGGCTGATTTGCATGGCGCATCCGGCGATGAGCGGCGCCTTCACCCAGAGTCGCGATCACGGGATGGCTCACGACGTTCTGCTGGGCAGTCTGTTCCGCCTGGCAGGCGCCGATATCTCGGTGTTCCCGGCGCCGGGGGGGCGCTTCCCCTATAGCGCCAGCGAGTGCGCCGATTTGGCTGCTGCTCTGCGCTCACCCATGGGTTCGTTGCCGCAGTCCTTGCCTAGCCCGGCCGGCGGAATGAGCTTTGAGTCGCTGCCTGGCCTGTGTGCCGACTATGGCAACGATGCAGTGCTGCTGATTGGCGGCTCACTGCAGGCCCACGACGCCGACCTGAGCGTGGGTACCGCGAGCTACCTGCACCGCATCCGTGATATTTGCGGCGAGCAGCTGGAGCCACCGCAGCGCGAGTGGGTCTCCAGCTGCGAGTTTGACAGCGCGATTCCGGGTGGCGAAGGGGTGCACACGCTGCTCAAGTTCCTCGATGATTTTCGCTGGGCGCACCGCGAAGACCGCCAGTACAAAAGCAACGAAGACGATTTCGCCCACGTACGTCGGGTTGAGCTGATTGGGCGCCACGGCGAGCAGGCGGATTTCGACCTGCGCTATTTCGAGATCGAGCCTGGCGGCTACACCTCGCTGGAGAAGCATCTGCACACCCACGTGATCCTGACCGCGCGTGGCCGGGGGGTGCTGGTGACCGATCAGCTGCAGGAGCAGCTCAGTCCGATGGATGTGGCCTACGTCAAGCCGCTGGAAGTTCACCAACTGCGCAACGAAGGTGAGGAACCGTTTGGCTTCTTCTGTATCGTGGACCGCGAGCGCGACCGGCCGATGCGACCCTGATTTGCCGCCACCGCCAGTACCCGGTGCATGCAGCCTCGGGCACGCTGACTGAACGGGAAAGGCCTGCCTGTCGCCGACCTGCTGCGCCCTGTGCGAAGATCAGCGCATTGTCCGGAAGCTCACGTCGCCCATCATGGTTCGAACCATCGGATTCTTGTTCTGCTGCCTGCTGAGTACCGCGCTGCTGGCCGAGGAAACCATCTATCGTTGCCGCGATGCGCAGGGTGAGCTGAGCTTCAGCGATTATCCCTGTCCCAAGGGCAGCAAGACCGAAGGCACCCACGGGATCAGCAATCCGCCGGCGCCCAAGGCCGCCGATACCGCCGGAATTACCCCCTTGTGCGGTACTGAGGGCGCCTGGACCATCACCCGCAGCGGTTTCGGCGAGGCCTTTCGCGCCGAACTGCCGGAGGCGCAGCGCAGCGCCCTGGAGGCAGCGCTGGGAGGCCTGGAGGATGGCGCCAGCGGGGAAGTGCGCTGGCGCAAGAGTCAGCGCGGTGATCTGCACCTGTGCACCCGCTCCAAGCGCAACAAGCCGGTGGAGACGGTGGCCGCAGTCGATGGCGCGGTGGTGATGTTCCGCAACGGCGTCGGTCAATACCTGAACGATCCGCGCACGCCCGAAGGGCTCACCGAGCGCTGCAGCACCCTGGTCACCTCCTGCTATCAGCCGCCGGATACCAGCATCGACAGCTGCGTGCATCTGGCACCGGTGTGCAACACGACCCCGGCCTGGGACCAGCTGGAACCCTGTTGCCCGCAGCTGTGCAAGGACCGCTTTGCCAGGCGCCGCGCCGACGGCGAAGAGGCACTGCCGGCCTTTCTGGCGACCCTGCACGAGCCGCCTGGCTGTATCGGCACGCGCTAGCCGGGCGTTCGCGACGGCCTGTTAGCGAGTAGGCCCCCAAGAATGTCGGCTGCTAGCGGGAACACCCGGCTGATTGATAGGTGTGCGCAGTAAAGTCCCTGGCGAAACGGTTCGCCTGTCCGGGTTGAGCGTTGAGTACCCGCCAGTGGATCCGATCGCAGGCGCCCGGCTGCAGCGCTGCGGTGGCAACCAGATTCGGCGTCGCGGCGATATCGTCGGCGCCCTGGTCAGCGCTGAAGACCTGCCACTCACCGCCGGCACCGCGCCGCACCCGCAACCAGCGGCCATCAGCCTGGCCCCAGATTCCTGTCCCGATTCGCAGGTCCAGCGCCAGCCATTGCCCTTCCTGGTCAAAGTAGAGTGCGGTTTGATCGTCGCTTGACCGCTGGATCCGATCGCTCCTTACCTCGCTAAAGGCGGCAGGAAGCGGCGGCGGTAGCGACTGAGTGTCGCTGAGCAACCAGTTGTGGCCGACCAGTGGCTGCAAAGCGACGCGACGGCGCTCTCCGTGTGGTCCCAGCGCCTGCAGCTGACGCCGTCGCAGGCTGAAGGCCTCTAGTTCCGATTCACCGATCACTGGATGCAGATACCACCAGGTCGCAGCGCCGCTCTGCGAGTCGGATTCCAGGTAGATTCTCCGGGTTCTGCCGTCGGCGGGATGGGCACCAAGCAGCATCGCCAGATCTGGGTCGGAATCGGCTTCCCAATAGCCACTGGCGGCCGCCGCGGGCGCTCGGAGCTCCAGACTGCGGTTCAGATCGGCGCGGCCAAACTGGCGCTGGAATTCACCTCCAACATTGCCGCTGATCTCCACCAGTACCTTGCCGTTGGGATCCGCCGTCGCCGCACCAAGCTGGCACGCCCCTTGCCCGCAGGGTAGCCACTCGCTGCGTGGATCCTGAGGCCACAGGGGTTCTGCCAGGATTCCGGTGGCCCGCGCGCTCAAGCGCCACAGGCGCTCGCGCCCGTCTGCCAGCTGGGTGCTGACAAGACGGGGTGTCGGTCCAAGTGACCGGGATGAGTTTGCCGCCAACAGCTCTCCGTTGCCTGCATCGAAAACGAATCGCCGAGCCAGACCTGACGCCTGACCGGCCCATTCCAGATAGACCACCTCCGATGTCGAGGCGAGCTTGAACTGGCCTGCGCCATGGGGGCTTGCCGGCACCGGCAGAGGCACCCGCCAGCGGCGTTCGCCGCTGCTGGAAATGCGCTCAATCGATCCTGACGCCAGCTCAGTGAACTCGAATTCGCCGAGACGGATATCCTGGGTCAGCAAGATCAGATCGCCTCGCGCCATCCAGTGCCCGGTGATCGTGGCGTTTGAGTCCTCGGTCCACCAGCCGCTGATGGTGGCGGCGATTTGCGCGCTGCCGTCGATGATCTGACTGCCGACCAGGCCGCTCAGATCGGATTTCAGCACCACTGGCGGCGCGAAGTTCGGGGCGCCGCCCCGGTAATCCACATCGCCATCGTGATCAATCCGCATGCGGGACAGGAACCAGCCCGCCGCGGTGTCGGTCGTGTGCAGGATGACGCTTGTTCCGTCCGGATCGGCGCCAAATCCAAGAAAGTTGGCGCGATATCCGGCCAGGACCACATCCGTGTCCACGGATTGGAAGGACTCGCGCGCCACGCAATGGCGTTGCGTTGTTACTGGAAAAGCCTGCGGACTTCGCGGGAAATAGAGCGCGCAGCCGCGCTGACTGGTCAGCACCGGCGCGGTGATGCTGGCGTCCCCGTCGAGCCTGGTTGTCGCCAGACTGCTGGTCTGGGTTGCGCCGGTGCTCAGGCTGGTGCGGCTGATCGCCCGCACAACGGACTGTTCGGCCGCGTTCGGCCCGATACTGACCTGGGCGCTGCTCCATAGCTCCGCCGCCAATCCGTCGATGCTGCCCGGTCCCAGCGCCAGCGTCGGCAGCTTTGCCAGCGCGGGCTCAGACGGGTGGCCCTGGGCGTCGAGCGTGACGATGCGCTGGTGCCGGCCCGCGCTGATCCGGGTGCCGTAGGCCAACAGCGGCGAGCCATTGGTCGGTATGACAATCTTCAGTGCTTCCCGACCGTCCTCCAGGGCCGTCATTTCGAGCGCTCCGGAGCCACTCACCCGCGCCAGATGCAGTCCGCCATCGGCTGCGCGCAGACCCAACAGCAATGCGTCGCTGGTGCCCGCCATTGCCAGGGCGCTGAATCCGGGATCGAATGCGATCCGATCGACAATATCGGCGTCTTTATTGACGCTGATCAGTGTTGCTTCCGAATCTCCTTCCACCCAAAGCCACATCCGCTGTTGCCAGGCGGCGCCCGGGCCGCTGTCTCCCGCAATGACGCGATTGCCGCTGACCGCGCCATCGGCAGAGCGCAGGATAGTGAGCTGGGCATTTTCCGTGCCGAAGCGCAGAAAGGTGTGGCTGTCGCTCCAGCTCACCTGGGCGGCAGCTTCGGGATAGCTTGCCTGCCAGCGCACGCTGCCATCGGCTTCGATCACGGCCGCTTCGGTTTGCGGAGAGCTGGCGACCACGATCGTGGCCCCGTCGGTGAGCTGGAAATGGTCGCTGAACGCGTATCGTTCGGCCGCGAAGGGCGTGTATTCAACGTGATTGGTGCCGTCGGCGCTCAATCGATGCAGCCGCCCGCCACAGCTGAGGGTCAGGCCGCCGCTGATCCTGTCAACGGTCAAACTGCTGCACAGCCCGTCAAGCGTGCGCTGCCAGCGCAGTTGGCCCTGCTGGTCGCGACGCTGCAGGCGGCTGAAATACTGGCATTCGGCGGCGAAGCAGCCCGGCGGTGTGGCGTCCAACAGGAGCACCCCGCCAGCATCGGCCTGAATCAGGGTCGGATTGAAGCTGCTGTCCAGCGCCTTGACGGTGACCGGGTCCAGTTGGCCGGTCCCGTAGCGCGCCAGCGTAGAGGGTCGCAACGCGCCGCCCATCGGGTCGGCGATCCACCAGCCGTTCGCATCGGCGCTGATCAAGGGGGCGCGAATTGGCACGTCGACCCATGGCGTCACCGGGCGCAGCTGGGACCACTCAGCAGCATGAATGCCTCCGCCTGTCGCGACCAGCAATAGGCATGAGGTGATGGCGTGAAGCTGTTTCAAGGCGATGTTCCCCGATCGCAAGGCTCAGTGGAGGTTTGTGCAAGTTCGCCGATCACGCAAGTCTCTCGCAGGCCGAGTACTGGGTCGGCAAGACCGGGAAGGGTTGAGAATGGGACTTGGCGTCCAGCGTGGTGAACCGTAAATACGTTGAACCTGGTTCCGATGGATTCTTGCCTGAGGCAAGGCGAGAGGAGCAGGCATGGCAGCGCCATGGCGACGACGAGCAACGCTGCATTCAGGGAATTGGCGCACTAGCGTGGTGCGTTCAAGGATTTTGCGGTTCACCACACCAGGGAGGCGCGGAACCGGTACAGCCTGGCCCTGAGCGCGGGGCTCGCCCTTGGCTGAGCGTCGGAGATCAGATAGGCGACGCGCCCCGCCCACGCAGGGCAGGGAAAGAATTCGAATTCGGGGATTCAGACCCGCAGCGCCAATCCGGCGCTGCGGGC
>JAGRJL010000007.1:0-9370 GCA_020442775.1 Lysobacterales bacterium
TCGACGTCACTGAAGATCTCGGTGCTGGGCTTGAACTTGAGGTAGGTTCCGCGACCGCTGGAGGGCTCTACCTGGCGCAAATCGTACTGCGGCACGCCCAGCACGTATTCCTGCTGCCAAAGATAGCCTTCGCGCTCGATCCTCAGGGTCAGGGTTTCCGACAGGGCGTTGACCACCGACACGCCGACCCCGTGCAGACCGCCGGAGACCTTGTAGGAGTTGTCGTCGAACTTGCCACCCGCGTGCAGCACCGTCATCACGATTTCGGCGGTGGACTTGCCCTCCGGATGCATCGCAACCGGGATGCCACGGCCGTTGTCGCTGACCGATACCGAACCGTCGGTGTGAATGGTGACCTTGATTGCGTCACAGTGGCCGGCGAGGGCCTCGTCCACCGAGTTGTCCACCACCTCGAACACCATGTGGTGCAGACCGGTGCCGTCATCGGTATCGCCGATGTACATCCCCGGACGCTTGCGGACCGCGTCCAGGCCCTTGAGAACCTTGATCGATTCCGCATCGTAGGCCGCGCTGTTCTTCTGCTCGGCAGGGGGCGTCGACTCCGGGTTTGAGCCTTCGGTCTCTTCGCTGGGGTTTTCGTTCTCGTTCATGCGGTGTCCGTTAATCCGACGCTATGCCGGCAAGCGGACCATTATAGCAGTGCCGTGACGCGCCCTTGTTCCACGTGGAACTGAGCGTGAGAGCGCGGCCACTCACTCAAACCGACCGGCATTTGGGTCCCGGTGACCCATAGCTGGGCATTCAGCTCCGTACACCAGCGCAGACAAGCCGCCTGTTTTTCCTGGTCCAGCTCGGAAGGCAGATCATCCAACGCAATGATCGGACTCACCCCACCCTTACCCTGCATCGCCGATGCTGAGGCCAGTAACAGCGCCAGCGCCGCCAGTTTCTGTTGACCACGGGAGAGTTCGTAGCGCCCTCCGCCCTCGCTGAACTCGATGCGCAGATCACCTCGCTGTGGACCGCGCACGGTGTAACCCAACTCCCGGTCGCGCTCGCGACTCTCGGCCAAGGCCTGCTGCAAAGGCTGTTCCGCGTCCCAGCCACGGCGCCAGCGCAGCGCGGCCTCACCGAGCTCCGGGAGCAACTGGGCAAGGCTGCGCTGAATCAGCGGCTCCAGCGCCAGGCACCAGTCGCTGCGCATCGCTGACAAGGTCTCGCCCGACTCCGCCAGCGGCAACTCCCACACTTCGGCATTGCGTGCGTAAGCCCGATCGCGCAGTGCGGCATTGCGCTGCTTGAGCGCGCGCTGAAAGCGCCGCCAGCTCTGCAAGTACGATGGTTCCACGTGAAACAGCGCCAGATCCAGCAATCGCCTGCGCCCTTCCCCAGCCCCCGAAATGAGCTCATGTGACTGCGGCTCGAAACAGATCACCGACAGCGATCGCGCGAATTCCCCCAACGTGAGTACGTCATTGCCGTCAAGCCGACCGCGCCATCCGCTGCGCTGGCGCTCGAATCCCAGAGAATGACCCAAGCCATCTGCCGCGGTCAGCTCACCGAAAACGGTAAAGGACTCCGCACCGCGCGCAATCAGATTCTCCTGACCGCCGCTGCGAAAGGAGCGACCATTGGACAGACAATGGAGTGCCTCCAGCACCGAAGTCTTGCCGGCGCCGTTGCCGCCGATCAACAGATTCAACGCCGGATCCGGTACCAGATCCACGTTCTGCAGGCAGCGCAATCGCTCGATTCGCAAGCGGTTCAAATACACCTGGGAGCCTTCAACGTCGCGCTTGCAGCGTCATCATCGGAAAAAAACAGGGCCCGCAAAGGCGGGCCCAATACTCGCAGACACAGCAACACCAATCTCTACAGCCTTAGCGGCATGACCACATGACGGACACTGCGCGACTCCGGTGCTTCCAGCAGCATCGACGAATTGCCGTCGCGCAAGCGCAGCACCACCGACTCGGTATTGATCGCCGACAACGCATCCAGAACATAATTCACGTTGAAGCCAATCGCCCAGCTGCAGGCTTCGCATTCAGCCGGAACTTCTTCAACCGCCTCTTCCTGTTCCGGATTGTGCGCACTGATCCGCAGCAGCTGATCGGCCAGCTCCACGCGAATGCCGCGGTATTTTTCGTTGGACAAGATCGCGGCACGCAGCAGCGCCGCGCGCAGCTCTTCGCGATCAACAACCACCGGCACATCTGCTACCGCCGGAATCACCGCTTCGTAATCCGGGAAACGACCATCAATCAGCTTGCTCACCAGCTGTC
Organism: Lysobacterales bacterium; assembly: GCA_020442775.1. Classification (GTDB taxonomy): domain Bacteria; phylum Pseudomonadota; class Gammaproteobacteria; order Xanthomonadales; family SZUA-5; genus SZUA-5. Next base: position 2,247 of record JAGRJL010000007.1, read on the forward strand.
CGTCACCCAGGAAGACCTGTACGTGATTGCGGCTGAAGGCCAGCTCCACCTCGCCGTCGGCACTGCCCAGCAAGCGCTGCAGTTCGAGCACGCCCTTGCGCGGTACGATCACCTGCCGGCCCGGTTCGCCCTCAGCGTTCCAGTCGGCCAGCGCCAGGCGATGACCATCGGTAGCCACCGCCCGCAGGCCTTGTCCGCGACGCTCCAGCAGCAGGCCATTCAAGTAGAAGCGCACGTCCTGCACCGCCATCGCAAAGCCGGTGCGCTCAATCAGCACCTTGAGATCGGCCTGTGGAACCCGAACCCGCTCCACCACTTCGCCAATCTCGCTCTGCGGAAACTCGGTAGCCGGCAGCGCCGCAAGCGTGTAGCGGCTGCGACCCGCCTTCACCAGCACCCGTTCACCGCTGAGTCCGACTTCGACCTTGGCACCATCGGGCAATGCCTTGACGATATCGAACAGCTTGCGTGCCGGAATGGTGACCTCGCCAGCCTCCGCCATCTCCACCTCGGCCGAGCCCGACAGCTCCACCTCCAGATCACTGGTGGTCAGCGACAGTCTGCCGTCCGCCAGCTGCACCAAGACATTGGCCAGCACTGGCAGCGTCTGCCGCCGTTCGACCACGCCAATGACCTGTTGCAAGGGCCTTAGCAGCACCTCTCGCTGCATACTGAATCGCATCGTCACGCTCCTGTCCCTGGCTTATATAAGTCTATTCTTTCTAAACCAAATGATTGTAGTGATTAGTCCACCCAGTTGCTGTGGAGAAACCCCAAAAGCTCAATGTTAACGACCGCTTAGCTGCTTTCGGCCAACCCTCAAAACCCGGTATGAGCTGTGGATAAGTTGTGGGTGAAACGGGACGAATCCCGCCCCGAAACTTGTCCACTGGTTATCCACAGCCTGATCCCGATTTTCCCCACAGCTTGTCCCAAAGCAAAATCCCAAAATCGCTGCCCTGATGGTCTGCTCCCAGGCAGCGCAATTTCCTCGCCTAACCGCTCAGCAGCCGCAGCAAGCTTTCCCAATCCTCGCGCGCACGCGCGTCCACCTCGATCAATTCTCGCACTACTTTCTGGGCGTGCAGCACCGTGGTGTGGTCACGTCCACCGAAGGCCTGGCCGATCTCGGGCAGGCTGTGCCGGGTCAGCTCCTTGGCCAGCGCCATTGCCATCTGCCGTGGTCGCACCAGGGTGCGCTGGCGCTTCTTGCCAAGCAGCTCGCCAAGCGGAATGCGATGGTAGTCCGACACCGTTTTCTGAATGTTCGACAGCGAAGTCACCTGTTCGTGCGAGCGGAACAGATCACGCAGCGCCGCCTGCGCGAAGGGCAGATCGATTCTCGAACCAGTCAGATTGGCGTGGGCCTTGAGCTTGTTCAGCGCACCCTCCAGCTCGCGCACGTTGGAATGCATCCGCTGCGCAATGAACTGCGCCACATCATCGCCCAGCGGATTGCCTGCATCCTTGGCCTTGCGCTGCAGAATCGCGACCCGGGTTTCAAAATCGGGCGGCTCCAGCGCCACGCTGACTCCCCAGCCGAAGCGCGAGCGCAGGCGCGGCTCTATCCCCTCCACTTCCTTGGGGTAGCGATCACAGGTCAGCACGATTTGCTGCTGGCCGTCATAGAGCGAATTGAAGGTGTGGAAGAACTCCTCCTGGGTGCCTTCCTTGTTGGCAAAAAACTGGATGTCGTCGATCAACAATGCGTCGGCACCACGAAAGGTGCGCTTGAACTCATCCATTCGACCGCTGCGCAACGCCTTGACCATGGTCGAGACGAAATTCTCCGAGCGCATGTACAGCACCCGGGTATCGGGCTTGCGCTTCTTGATCAGATTGCCGGTGGCATGCAGCAGATGGGTCTTGCCCAGACCGGTGCCGCCGTAAAGCAGCAGCGGGTTGTAGGCCTGCCCGGGTTTGAGCGCGACCTGCAGCGCGGTGGCCTTGGCCAGCTGATTGGAGCGACCTTCAACGAAATTGTCGAAGTGATAGCGCGGATCCACCCGGTTCTCCGGCGGCTCCGGCGCGCGCTCCTTCTTCTTGCTCGGGCTGCTGTTGGACGGCGCGGCTTCACCGCCGACCAGGCCCAGCGATACGCGTACCTCACGCAGCTCACCGTCCATGTCGCGCAGGACCGCGCCCAGCTCCCCAAGGAAGCGTTCCTTGACCACGTCGGCGATCACGCTGTTGGGCGCCATCAGAGTCAGCACCGCACCTTCACGATGCGGCTTCAGCGGCGCCAGCCAGGTCTGCACCTCCTCCGCACCCAGCGCAGGGCTGAGCCGATCGAGCGCTCGCTTAAGCAGTGTGGCCATGCAGAGAAAGAGACAAAAGAGGGAAGCAAGCGCCGTAGGATAGCGCGAAGCGCTGGCTACCCATAGCGCTGCCGTGGTGCCACTCTGACGCCGAAATCCAGTGCAGTGGCAATCGCCTCAGACCCCCAGAACCACATGCTCGCGCTCGACCTGATCGAGCCGGATTCGATTGGCGAACAGGGAGAAGGATAGATAGCCGGCCAGTCCATTGTGGCGCCGCATCCACGGCGGCAGATACAGCGGTGCCTGGATGAAGCCATTGTCAAAAAACGGCTCCAGCTCGACCACATCGTGCAGGGTCATCTTGCCGGCAAACAGATCCTGCGCCACCGGCAGTCGCCCCTGGCGCAGCGCCCAGCGGAAGAAGGTATGCACGCTGAGCAAACCGTGCAGGTAGACGGTGTCCTTGGTGAAGGCGCTGCCGCCGCTGGTGGGCACCCCGCGAAACACCCGCATGGTGGAATTGAAGCTGTCCACCTCGTTTTGTCCGTAGCCCAGAAACAGCCGGAACACATCGAGGAAATCGGCACCGTTGAGGGCGTCCTCGATCGCCAGGATCCGCAGCGAGATCCGCTTCATCCGCATGATGTCGATGGAACCAGTCACCAGCTCGGCGAATACCGCCAGCCCTTCCTGGGTCGCGGTGGTGCGCGGTGAACTTAGCCCCAAGCTGCCCAGATTGGTCTGACTGCGACCGTTGAGCGCGGTCAGTGAGTGGACGAAGGCCTCGTGCTCAAGCAGCTGGGACAAATCGTATTCGGAAAAACAGGTGCCGGCGCGCAGGCGGATCCGGGTGGGACCGGCAGCCGCCTTGGAAGCCAGATTGGGATCGACCTCCACCCGCACCTTGTGCTGGGTGAAGATCGCGTCCATCTGCGCCTGCAGCTCGCTCTTCATGATCTCGGCCGACAGGCAGTACTCGGTCTCGTTCAGGCGGTCATGACCGATCACCTCGTCGGCAATCGCAATGAAGTGATGGGCCGCCTCCAGATTGTTGACCTCACCGCCGGAGATGGCGTCGCCCGGGCGCCCGTAGAGCTCGATCGCATGGGTGCTGAGCTCGGCAGTCCCGACCGCTTCCATCATCAGCGCGGCGGTGTGCCATGAGCGGGCAGTGTTGGCCAGATAGTGGGCGACCGCGTCACCGTCACCGGCGGCCTCGGCAATCTGCAGCAGTTCGGCGCGCCGTTCGCGATGGTCCTGCGCGGCATACTCAACCTGCGGTGGACGGGCCTGACCCTTGGCCCAATCGGCCAGAAACTCCCGCTGCACCTTGCTGTTCCAGCTCAGCGCCGAGAGGATCTTCAGGTCCTTGACCGCCGCCACCAGGCGACGGTCCAACTCCACATAGTGTTGCAACATGGCGCTCCCGTCCGCGATCGCTGAACCGGTCAGCGAGCACCGAAGATGCTACGCCCACACCGATGGCTTTGGTATCGGCTAGCGGAATGAAAGAACCGCTAGTCTCCGCCGCAACCACCGCAGCCGCCGCCCCCACCGCCACCGCAGCTGCTGCCGCCTCCGCCGTCACTGCTGCAGCTGGAGCTGCTGCTTGGGCTGCGCAGCTCGTGATAACCGGCATAGGCGGTGGTGGCCATCACCGACGTGCCCGCCAGCGCGACCGCCAGGCCCAGTTCCCCGTTGTCCACCTGGGGTGCGCGGCTGACCCGCGAATGGCGAAGTCGCTGTGCGCCCAGCGCTTGCCGTCCAGCGCTGGTCAGGCGCGGGCGACTGAACAGCAGGGTCAGCGCGATCAAGCCGAACACGATGCAGAGAATCACCAGGAAGGCGACTGGGCGCTGTCGTTCCAGCCCCACGCTGATCTTGACCGCGCCAAAGGCAATCCAGCCCAGCAACGGTGCCGCAGACAGCAGCTGCACTCGCCAGGCCTGCGCAGTATCCAGCACCAGACCGCGGCTGATCAGCTGCTCGGCTACCTGATCGCACTGAGGGCGCAGTGCTTTGGCCAGCTTGGACGGGGTGGTGGCCCTGACCACCAGTGCCTGAGCCGCGGCAACCATTCCCTGGGCAGACGCCGAGCCGGAGCGCAAACGGCGGCTGCCCTCCATCTCCAGGCTACCTTGAGCCAGTCCCTGCGCGACTACCGCATCGGTGAGCCGCTGATCTCCGCCAGCCATGTAGGCCAGCTCTTCCATTCCCAGGTTGGCGCCGTTCACCGGCACTGAAGCCTGCGCCAGCTGGCGTCGCAGCAGCCAGCCGATCAGCGACATCGCCAGGGCGCCGCCGAAAAACAGCGCCAGAAAGGGTCCGCCGGTCCAGTCCAGCGGATTGCTGGGCAGCGCCAGCGCCAGCCCGGGCAGGACCAGCGCGATGGCGGCGACAGCCATGCTCCAGCCTGCGCGCGGCCAGCTGGGTCGCGGCAGCAGCCAGTAGCGTGAGCGGTCCACCCAGCTCCAGCGCGGACGATGGTCGAACAGCACGCTGGTCGCCGGCCACCAGCGCGACGGCGGGGTGCCGAAATAGTGCTCATAGGCCGCCAGCGTCGCCGCATACTGGGCCTGATGTCGGTGCAGTTCAGCCGCGCCGCCGGTACTGGGCAGGTGATGCAAAGAGCTGCCCAACACTTCGGGACAGAACTGCTGCCAATAGTCGCGGCTGTGGGTCAGATGCAGATGCCAGACCTGATCAACCGCGCTGCTCGGGGTGGCGTTGATCTCACCCGCCACTGCCAAAAAACAAAAGCGTCGGTATTCCTCGATTGCCGCATCGGCTTCGGCGAGGTTCCAGCCCTGTTCGGCCGCCAGCTGCGCGCGAAAATCCCGGCCCAGCTCCGGGCGCACCAGGGGGTGGGTGCAGATCCGTTGCCACAACGCTCTTTGCTCATTGCTGAATCGGTCCATCTCACTGCCCTCCAGTTGTTGATGGAGAGGCTGATGCCGACAGGCTTTTCAGGCTTCAGCCCCTGCAGATCCCTTGTACAAGTCACACGAGCCGGGAACATTTTACTGCTAGACCGTAAATAATTTGTAAGTTATTGATAATACGAAATATTAATCTCGCTATCGCCACTGACGGAAGGTCACGCAGACGGTCGTTGCATCGAGCATGGCGAACTCCCGGCTACCCCAGGGTTGCTGCTTGACCGTGCTGCATTGCGGATGCAGCAGTTGCGGCGCGCGTTCGCTCATTTCTGCATACAGTGCCTCGATGTCATCTGTGTCGACGCCCAGATCCGGCCGCTCCGCCGCCGCGCCGACCGGGCTTTGCACCAGGTAGGCCTTGGCGCCGCCGCGCGCTACCACCGCCATCGATGAATCCTGATGCAGGATCGAAAAGCCCAGCCCATCCACAAAGAAGGCCAGACCATCAGCCAGGCGCGTGTAGTAGATCTTCGGTATCAGGTTGAGCAACCGGGCCCCGCCGATTGCATGATGATCATCGGCCGCCATGGGCGTCGGTTCTAGAGTAGCCCACCGTCGCCGAAGCGCGCGCGCAGATCGGCGGGGGTCGCCATCGATGGCGCGGTGCCGGGACGTTCGGTACTCAGTCCCGCGGCGCGGCAGGCAAAGCCCACCAGATCGGCAAATGGCGCGTCGGGGTGCAGCGCCAGCGCCGCGGCCAGCGCACCGCTGAAGGCATCACCGGCACCGGTGGTGTCGATCACCTCCACCGCCGCTGCCGGCACCCGGTAGCAGTTTCTCACGTCGCCGCGCAGCACATCTTCGGCGTGCGAGACGAAGGCGCCATCGCCGCCCAGGGTGATCACCACCGTGCCGTTGCTCAACTGCCGGCAGCGCTGATGCAGCGCCTGGTCGTCGGCGGTGATCGGATCCAAGGGCTGCTGCTCGCCCAGCAGATGACGCAGCAGGAACATGAACTCGGTTTCGTTGGGGGTGATCAGATCGCTGGCCGCGATCAATGCCTGGTTCAGCCCGGGGTTGATCGGCGCCGGATTGAGCAGGGTCAGCGCACCGGCGGCGCGCGCTGCGTCCAGCGCCTGCTGAATCGGGGTCAGCGCGGTTTCCAGCTGGGCGACCAGAATGTCCCCGCGGGCGATGCCCTCAGTGGCGGCGGATGCGGCGCCGGCCGGTAGCGCATCGTTGGCCCCCAAAGCCACGCAGATCTGATTGCGCCCCTGCGCATCCACCACGATGGATGAGGCGGCAGTCGGAGAGTCGGTCTCAAACCAGGCGCAGTCCAGCTGTTCGCCAGCGGCGAAGCTCCTGGCAGTATCGCCCAGCGGATCGCGCCCCAACGCTCCGACAAAGCGGGTACTGGCGCCGAGCCGGTTGGCAGCCACCGCCTGGTTGAAACCCTTTCCGCCCGGTCCGGTGGAGAACTGTCCGATCCGCGATTCCCCGGGCGCTGGCAGCGCCTCTGCCGACCAGCAATGGTCCTGCACATAGCTGCCGATGACGATGACCCGGCTCATAGCGAGCCCAGCACTCCGGCGATGGTGGCGGTCATGAAGGTCGCCAGCGAACCGCCGAGCACCGCGCGCAGTCCGAAGCGGGCCAGGTCGCCGCGCCGATCCGGTGCCAGGCCGCCAATGCCGCCAATCTGGATCGCGATCGAGGAGAAGTTGGCGAAGCCGCACAGCGCATAGGTGGCGATCAAGCGGCCCTTGTCGCTGAGCTCGGCCTGGGTCTTGACCAGTTCCGAGTAGGCCACGAATTCATTCAGCACCACCTTTTGACCGATCAGCGAACCGACCTGAAGGGTGTCCTGCCAGGGCACCCCGATCAGCAGTGCGATCGGCGCCAGCACGATTCCCAGCAGACTTTGAATGCTCAGCCCGACCGGCTTGCCATAAATGCTGTCCACCAGACCGTTCAGACTGGCGCC
>JAGRJL010000007.1:9446-12078 GCA_020442775.1 Lysobacterales bacterium
AAGGCCAGCAGCATCGCGCCGACGTTGAGCGCCAGACGCAAACCATCGCCGGCACCGCTGGCGGCGGCATCGATCACGTTGGCGCTGGGGATCTCCACATTGATCTTCACCTCGCCCAGCGTTGCCGGCAGCTCTTTCTCCGGACACAGAATCTTGGCAATCAGCAGCGTCGCTGGAGCCGCCATGATGCTGGCCGAAAGCAGATGCTTGGCGTAGTAGGCCTCCAGCTCCGGATTGCCGCCGCCGAGCATGCCCACATAGGCCGCGAGCACGCCGCCGGCAATGGTCGCCATGCCGCCGATCATCAGCGCCAGCAGCTCGGACTGGGTCATGCCGGCGATATAGGGCCGCACCACCAGCGGCGCCTCGGTCTGGCCAACGAAGACGTTGGCGCACACGCCCAGCGATTCGGCGCCGCTGACCGGCATCACCTTGGTGATCGCCCTGGCCATCAGCTCTACCACCTTCTGCATGATCCGCAGGTGGTACAGCACCGCCATCAGCGAGGAGAAGAAGATGATCGTCGGCAGTACCTGGAAGGCGAAGATGAAGCCCAGGTTCTGCACGTCCATCAGCGGACCGAAGATGAAACCGGCGCCCTCGCGGGTGAATCCCAGCACCAGCACGAAACCCTGCGAGATCCAGTCGAAGACCGTCTTGCCGTAGGGAACCACCAGCACGATCAGAGCGAACACGATCTGCAGCAACAGCCCGGTGGCGACCAGTCGCCAGTTGACGTTCCGCCGGTCAGCGGAGAAAGCCCAGGCAATGCCGATCAGCACCGCCAGCCCGATTACCCCAAAAATTAGCGACAGCAGCATGGACTCCCCCTTCGCAGGTGCGCGCCGCAGCGTACAGCGCGATGCGATGCAGGGCTAGCCCGGAGATCTCACAAGGCCATCTGCAGCGGCCGCCGCAGAAGCGTCCTGGCGCGATCCGCCTCCACCGATCGGGTCAAGCGACGCCTTCAGCGACCTCCACTTCGTGAACCGCAGCACACCAAGTTCCCAGCGCCTTCGCTAAGTCGGGATCTGACAAGTGCGGGCTGGTTGCCCGACACCGGCGCTACGTTGATCGAGCCACCGCGTGCGGCGGCCAAGCGAGCACCCGCGACGCTTCGGAAGGGTCGCTCAATTCTCATATTTGCATCCCATCCCGGTTGCTGATCGTGACAAACAGGTGAATTGTCTGCGCGTCCGCACTACGATGCGGTCATGCCCAAAGCCCAGGCCCCGACCAGGAGCTACAAACAAAGCGTGGGTCGGCGTTTGTTCTACACCCATCTGTGGGTGGGACTGGCGCTGGCGCTTGCGGTGGCGGTCTATTTCTATTTTGCCGCCGAGCGCGCGCTGGGCAGCGCCTACAATGACCGGCTGGTCGAAGCCACCCGCGCGCTGGGGCTGAGCCTGGATGCGAGTACGCTGGAACAGGGCCGCGCGCCACCAACCCTGGTGGCACAGCTCAATGGGGTGGTGGTCAGGCACGAGCTGCTGACTGGCGCGGCGATCTACGACACCGGATATGGCGGTATCCGGATTTGGGCCCAGGGCGGTGACAATCGTGCGCCGGAGTCGCTGCAGATTCCCAGAATCGAAGAAGCCGACATCCGCAATCGCGTATTCGAGCTTGACGGGAAACCGACCCGTACGCTGATGCCGCTCAGCCGTGACCGGCTGCTGCTGGTAAGCGCCAGCAACAAACAACTTGATGACTACCTCGCCGAATTGCGCCGCAACGGTGCGGTGGCTTTCATCGCCGCGGTGCTGATGTCGGCCCTGATTGCCAGCTTGCTGGCCCGCGATGCCAAACGGATCCTGCGCCGCTTCGCCAAGCGCTGCCAGCAGATCGCCGAAGGCCGCTACAAGAGCGAGGATGCTACGCCGCCGCTGGCCGAATTCGCCGAATTCGCCGAATCACTGGAGGCGATGGCGGCTCGACTGGAGCGTACCGACGCTGAACGCGGCGCGGCCCTGGAGCAGGCCAAGCGTGCCAGCGCGCAGATGGAAGAGCACGTGCGTGAGCGGACTGCGGCGCTGGAACAGGCCAAACGTGCGACTGCGCAGATGGAAGAGCACGTGCGCGAGCGCACGGCGGCGTTGGAACAGGCCAAACGCGCCACCGCCCAGCTGGAAGAAAACGTGCGCGAGCGCAACGCCGAGCTGGAGCGGCTGAACGTCCATCTGCGCCAGGAGATCGAACAACGCTGCCAGATGGAGGCGGTGCTGGCCGAAGCGGCCGCGACCGATCCATTGACCCGATTGCTCAACCGTCGCGGCATGGTCGAACTGCTGGAGCAGCTGGCCGATCGCAGCCGCAAGCAACAGCGACATTTCTGCGTGGCGATCGCCGACATCGATCACTTCAAGCGAATCAATGATGGCCACGGCCACCAGATGGGTGACTACATTCTGGTCGCGGTGGCTGACCGCCTGCGCACCGATCTGAAGTTCGACGAGGAAGGCGGCCGCTGGGGTGGCGAGGAGTTTCTGCTGGTGTGGCCGGATCTGAATCTGGCTGGTGCCGAGGAGCGCGCCAATGTGTTGCGGGAATCACTCGCTGCGCAGGCGCTGGTGGAAGGTGGCCCGATGATCACCCTGAGCTTTGGTCTGGCCGAGTATCGCGGCACCGAGGA
>JAGRJL010000120.1 GCA_020442775.1 Lysobacterales bacterium
CCGGCATCCTCGTTGACTGCGGCCGGACTGGCGGCAATGAAGCTGGGTGCGTCGTTGACCGGGTCCACGGTGATGCTGACCGTGGCCGGCGGCGAGTTCACCTGACCGTCGTTGACGATGAACGCCAGACTGTCCGCCCCGAAATAGTCGGCATTGGGGGTGTAGGTCACCTGTGCGCTGGTCGGCGTGAGCTGGGTGACCGGGCCCAGGGTGCCCTGAGTGGGGCCGGTCGTGATCGCAAAGCTCAGCGGATCGCCGTTGGGGTCTGAGCCACTCAAGGTGATCACCAGCGCCTGATCTTCCAAGGTACTGACCGCCTGCGGATTGGCCACCGGCGGCAGGTTCTCCAGATCGGTCACATCAATCCGGAAGAACAACTCGTTCCCGTCCAGCGCCACAAACAGCGCGCGCAGATCGGCCGCGTCGTCACTGCCGCTGACATCGCCGGCCGGATCGGTCGCAATCGACGGGGTGCCGCCCCATTCGGAGATATCGCCATCGGCCATGAAGGCGCCACCGGCCACCGCCACGCCCACCCACAGCAGCATCCCCACCGAGAGCAGCGCACGGCGATGCAGCTGCCGCCTGGCGCGCAGGCCCAGCAGCACGACCACACCGCCCAACAGGACCAGACCACCAAGACCGGCGACCGGCACCGAGAAGGGAATCCCAAAGACGATCGGTCCGCCATCGGGCGAGCCGTCGCGGGTCAGCAGTACATCCTCATTGCCACGCTCGCTGCGCGCGGCCAACTGCAGACCCAGCGCGCGAATGCTGGGAATACCCACCGTGCCTGCCGCAATCGACAGCTCGATCGCATCAGCGCCGTCGACGCCGACGTTCAGCGCGACCGGATAGCCGCCGCCGATCGATACCCCGCCAGAACCGAAAGTCCCGCCGCCCGAGCAGGACTCCATGATCACGTCGATCACCTGCGGCGGCTGGCCATCGACCACCGCGGTCAGCCGGATCTCACCCCCGCTGGCGGTTCCCGGCGCATTGGGGAAAGCCTCGCTGCACCCGGTGTTGGGGTTGTTGTCCACGTCCAGGTACAGATGGAAGCGGTCCTGGGCCTGGGCGCTTGCGGAAAGCAGCGCGAAACCAATGATGAAGACGGCAATCAGGCTGGCTCGGAATTGACTGAACATGGGGGTCCTTTGGCGCGTTAGCGTGTTGCCGGCGGTCTTGGCCGATCAGGGCTGATGAATGGTGTGAGCATCGGGAATTCAAGCACCACTGTCGCGAGAGCCACAGTTCTCTCACTGAGTTTTTCCGCTTCCATCCGGCGGTTTACCAGCACGTGGGGCACAGCGAGCAGAGGGTGATCAGGTCAGGGTAATGCAAAGGCCATCTCCCAGATCGCCCGACCCCGGTGTGTTCGGATGCCAGCAGGCAGAAGCCGTATCAGTGGACGTCGTCAGGCAAGCGTCGCCTGCCTCAGTTGCGCTCAGCAAGTAGATGCGTCCTCGCTTCAGCCGCAGTTCCGCGTGCTCGGGTGGCGACTGCGGGGCGACCGGCCGGTAGCTCATCTGCACGCTGAGCGTCTCGCCACAACGCACCTTCTGAATACTTTCGCGACCCAGGTTCATGACAGGTTGTCGCTGCATGCGCCACAGCATCCGTTCGCGCGAGCCCGGATGCGGCTGGGACAGGGTCAGCGAGAACTCCTCCACCGATGGCCACCATTGCGCCTCCGCGCTGGCAGCAAAGCGCCTGATCGCCAATTGCGGCGTCGTCGAGGGCGCTGGCGGAAGCGATCCAATTTCCCGCCAGCGAAAGAGCTTCATGGGGGTGGCGGCGGCCATCAGCGGCTGCGGGAGCAGCGCTGCGCCAGCCATCCATGCCGAATACTGCAATAACCGGCGTCTTTCCATTGCGCGCGTTCCCGATTGGTCGAATCTTGCTGCCCGGACAATCCCCTCAGCTTACCGGAATATCGGTCGACATAAGCAGCGAAATCGAGCGGGATTGTTCTGATCGAAGCTTCGCAAGCTACTGTTGCCGCTTGCAGTCATGCACAATGGACGCTGCGCCAAAGTCCTCGCCTTCCAGATGCATTTACCTCCTGCCGTCATTGTTGCTGCAGTGATTGCGCTTGGCTTTGCGGCCCAATGGCTGGCCTGGCGCCTCAAACTGCCGGCGATTCTCTTTTTGCTCAGTCTGGGGCTGCTGCTGGGGCCCGGGGTAGGCTGGGTCAATCCCGATCAACTGCTGGGTGACCTGTTGCTGCCGCTGGTATCGCTGGGGGTGGCGATTATCCTGTTTGAGGGCAGTCTGACTCTGAGGCTGGCGGAGATTACCGGTCACCATCGGATGATCCGCAACCTCACCACCTGGGGCGTGGCGCTCAACTGGGTGGTGCTGGCCACCGGCGCACGTTTTGTTGCCGACCTGAGCTGGCCCCTGGCGTTCCTGATTGGCGCCATCTTGGCGGTGACCGGGCCAACGGTGATTTCGCCCCTGTTGCGCAGCGTTCGACCCAGCAAGCGGGTCGGCAATGCGTTGCGCTGGGAGGGCATCGTGGTGGATCCCATCGGCGCCATCCTCGCGGTGCTGGTATTCGAGTTCATGCTTTCGGGAACTGGTACCCGTCCGGTTCAGGTGCTGGCCGAAATGCTGCTATCGGGAATCGTTCTCGGTGGAGTCGGCGCGCTGGCGCTGGATCAGCTGATTCGGCGCCGCTGGGTGCCGGACTATCTGCTCAACTACGCCACCCTGGCTACCTTGCTGGCGGTTTTTGCGGGGTCAGACGCGGTAGTCCACGAATCTGGGCTGCTCGCGGTCACGGTGATGGGCATCGTTCTGGCCAATCGCAAGGACCTTGATATCGAACAGATCCTGCACTTCAAGGAGCATCTGGCGACGGTGCTGATCTCGGTGCTGTTCATATTGCTGGCGGCACGGATCGATCTCTGGCTGCTGCAGAAGACCTGGCTGGCTTGTCTGGGCTTCCTGCTGTTCACCCAGTTCATCGCGCGTCCGCTGATGGTGCTGCTCTGTCGGGTGGGGACGACATTCAGCTGGCGCGAGACGGCTTTCCTGGCATGGATTGCACCTCGCGGTATCGTTGCCGCTGCAGTCTCGGCATTGTTCGCGCTGAAGCTGGAGCAGGTCGGCTATCTGGGCGCGGAGAAGCTGGTCCCGCTGACCTTTTCGATTATTCTCGGCACGGTGCTGATCCAGAGCGCTACCGCCGCGCCGCTGGCCCGCTGGCTGGGCGTGGCCGAGCCGCGTCAGCGCGGGATTCTGCTGGTTGGGTCGAATCGCTTCTCGCGTGAACTGGGCCGGATCCTGAAGAAGGAGGGGGTTCCGCTGCTGGTGCTGGATCCGGACTGGAACAGCGTTCGCGAAGCGCGCATGGCGGACTTGCCGGCCTTCTACGGCGATCCCACCGACCACCGTACCGAGCGCTTGCTCGATCTGTCCGGTCTGGGCCTGCTGCTGGCGCTGTCGCACCGCAGCGATCTCAATGCGCTGGCCTGCTTGCGCTACGAGCCGGAGTTCCCCGGTGCGCGACGCTTCTTCCTGCCGTTTTCGACCCTGGCGCCGGGTGAGGGGCCTCCGATCGAGCGGCACATGTTGGCCAGACGATGGCTAGGCGACAAATATGGTCTGAGTGAGCTGGAGGCCCTGATCGAGCAGGGCTATCGGATGCGTTCGACCAAAATGACCGATGCCTTTGGCTTCAGCCAGTTCAAGCAGATGTACCCCGAGGCGGTGACCCTGATGGCGCTGGACGCGGAGGGCCGAACCCGCCTGTTTGATAGTGCCCACCCCCCGGCGACCCAGTCAGGCTGGGTGCTGGTTTCACTGACCCCGCCGATTCCTGTGGTGGTGACGCCAAAAGCCGATGATGAGGTCGCGGGCGAGCAGCCCGAGAGCGCCTGAGCGGTTCGAGCGACCAATGAGCGGCGCAGATTCGCCCATCGCTGAGGTCAGCCATCGCTCGATCTGGGCGCGAGCCTGGCCGATCATCCTGGCCAATGCGGCGACCCCGCTGCTAGGGCTGGCGGATACCGCCGTCATCGGAAACACCGGAAGCGTCGCCAACCTGGGGTCGATCGCGCTGGGCGCGCTGCTGTTCAACTTCCTCTACTGGGGCTTTGGTTTTCTGCGGATGGGGACCACCGGCTTCACCGCCCAGGCCGATGGCGCGGGGGATCAAGGCGAAGTTCGCGCGGTGCTGGCGCGCTCGCTGCTGCTGGCGGTCAGCATTGCCCTGCTGCTGTTGGTCCTGCAGGCGCCGCTGATTTCGCTGGCAACCGCACTGTTCTCCGCCAGTGCCGAGGTTGAGCAGGGTGCCGAAGTCTATTTCCATTGGCGGATTCTGGGTGCGCCAGCCGCTCTGGCAACCTTCACGCTGATGGGAACCCTGATCGGGTTGGGTCGCAGCGGCCTGTTGCTGCGGGTGCAACTGCTGCTCAATGGGCTCAATATCGCGCTCGATCTGCTGTTCGCAGCGGGTCTGGGCTGGGGAGTCGAGGGAATCGCGATCGGCACTGCAACGGCGGAATGGGTCACCTTGCTGTTTGCCGCGGGTTGGGTTCTCAAGCTGCTCGACCAGCAGCGACAGGCCGATCAGCCATTCTGGTCGCGCGCCAGCATATTTGACTGGCCGGCGATGCTGCGCACCCTGAGTACCAATCGCGACATCTTCATCCGAACTCTTGCGTTGCTCCTGTCCTTTGCCTGGTTTACCAACCAGGGGGCGCAGTTCGGCGACCGGGTGCTGGCTGCCAACCATTTGCTGATGCAGTTCATCGCCTTCAGTGCCTATTTTCTGGATGGCTATGCCTTCGCCGTGGAATCGCTGGTCGGCAAGGCCATCGGTGCTCGGGACCGCGCTGGCTTCGATGCGGTGGTGCGCCGATCCAGCGAGTTGGCATTGGCTACCGCACTGCTGCTTTCGGCCATTCTGATTTCTTGCGGGGCCTGGCTGATCGCGGGATTGACCGACCTGGGCCCGGTGCGGATGGAAGCCCAGCGCTATCTGCCCTGGGCCGCCGTCTACGTTCTGCTGTCGTTTGCCGCCTTTCAGCTGGATGGGATCTTCATTGGCGCAACCCGATCGTCCGAAATGCGCAACGCCGCGCTGGCCGCGACCGCCGTGTTTCTGCTTTCTGACTGGCTGCTGACGCCGACATGGCGTGCACATGGCCTTTGGTGTGCCTTCGTCATCTACGTCATCGTGCGTGCGCTGACCCTGCTGCTGTACATGCCGCGGATTCGTCGCGAGATCTAGCCCGGGTTATTCATGAACCTTCTACTGCGGCTTCCGCAGGCGCGCTGTGGCGCGGTTTGCTCCCTGCTACCGACTCGACGTACTGTCAAGTACGCCTTCGCCGATCTTAAGGTCCGCGAACCGCACCACAGCACAACTGCGAAACTCTCGCGACGAACATTCATGAATAATGCGGGCTAGTGTCGTGAACCGGAAATTCCTTGAGCTCAAGGGCGGTAGCAGCGTGCTCGCACGCGATTCAGTAGCGCTGTCGACGGCAGACCCGTCATTCATCGCGAGCAAGCTCGCCTCCGCCAGGCGCGGAACGACAGGATCGCCAGTTGCCGACCGGTCAACCACAAAAAAGAGCCGGCATTGCGCCGGCTCTCCATTCCTGACGAAAGTCGATGACTACGCAGCCTTAGCCGCCGCCGGATCCGGTGACTTGGCCAGTTCGCGCAGCACATAAGGCAGGATCCCGCCGTGCCGGTAGTACTCGACTTCCTTGGGCGTATCCAGCATCACCCGAACCTCGAATTGCTTGACCGAGCCGTCGGTTCCGGTCGCGGTGACCTTGAGGGTCTTGCCGGTACCGTCGCCGATGCCTTCAAAATCAAAGGTTTCGGTGCCGTTGAGGCCCAGCGAGGCGGCGTTCTGACCATCGACAAAGCCGCACGGCAGCACGCCCATGCCGACCAGGTTGGAGCGATGGATACGCTCGAAGCTCTCGGCAATCACGATCTTGACGCCCAGCAGCAGGGTGCCTTTGGCCGCCCAGTCACGCGAAGAGCCGGTGCCGTATTCCTTGCCTGCAATCACGACCAGGGGCGTGCCCTCGGCCTGATATTTCATCGCGGCGTCATAGATGCTCATCGTTTCGTCCGAAGGAATGTGCTTGGTAAAGCCGCCTTCCTTGCCCGGAACCATTTCGTTGCGGATACGGATATTGGCGAAGGTGCCCCGCATCATGACTTCGTGGTTGCCGCGGCGCGAACCGTAGGAGTTGAAATCCACGGGCTTGACGCCGTGCGTGGACAGGTAGATCCCCGCCGGGGAGTCCTTCTTGATCGAACCGGCCGGGGAGATGTGGTCGGTCGTTACCGAATCCCCGAGGATCGCCAGCGCATAGGCGCCGGTAATATCCGTGGTTTCGCCCGGTTTTTTTGCGATCCCGTCGAAGAAGGGCGGGTTTTTGACGTAGGTCGATGCGCCCTGCCATTTGTAGGTCTGGCCGCTGGCATCGCCGCCGATCGCCTGCCATTCCTTCGGCCCCTTGAAGACGTCAGCATAGCGCTGCGTAAACATGTCGGAGCTGAGACATTTGTTCACGGTCTCCGCAATCTCCTTGTTGGAGGGCCAGATGTCCTTCAGATACACATCCTTGCCGTTTTTATCCTGTCCGATCGGCTCTTTCGTCAGATCGATATGCATCGATCCCGCGATCGCGTAGGCGACGACTAGCGGCGGAGAAGCAAGATAATTGGATTTGACATGCGGGGATATGCGGCCTTCGAAGTTGCGGTTGC
>JAGRJL010000855.1:0-536 GCA_020442775.1 Lysobacterales bacterium
AGCGCGCGCTCGCGTGCGCCCAGCACCCGATCCTCGTAGGTTTTCAGTTCCTCGCAGATATAGCGCTCGGCGTTCTTGACGGTTTGACGTCGAGTCCAGCTGGCCGGCGCGCGGTCACTCTGACTGCGCGGCACCTCCAGGTAATAGCCGTGAACCCTGTTGTAGGCCACCTTCAGCCCGTTGATCCCGGTCGCTTCACGTTCGCGCGTCTCGAGTTCGGTGAGGAAGGCGTCCGCGCCGCGCGACAATTCGCGCAGCTCATCGAGTTCGGCATCGTATCCGCTGGCCAACACGCCTCCGTCACGAATCAGCAGCGGCGGCTCTTCGATCAAGGCGCGCTGCAGCAGCTCGCACCAGCATTCCAGTCCCTGCAGAGGCTCGAGCAGGGGCCGTGCTGAGTGCAGTTCCAGCTGGTCCACCGAGGCCCTGATCTGCGGGAGCGCCTGCAGGGTGCGACGCAGGCCGCTGAGATCCCTTGGACGAGCACTGCGCAGCGCGATGCGCGCGGCGATCCGTTCCACGTCAGCGGTCCCGCG
>JAGRJL010000855.1:591-1342 GCA_020442775.1 Lysobacterales bacterium
GGCGCTGACCCAGGGACTGATGACAGCGCAGCGGGCGGCGCAGCCAGCGCCGCAGCATTCGACTGCCGGCCGCGGTGGTGCACTGATCGAGCAATCCCAGCAGGCTGCGCTCATCGCGGCCGGAGGGATGGGTTTCAACCTCCAGATGGCGACGGGTGGTGGCGTCCAGATGCAGCGTCTCCGACCGATGCTCCATGCGCAGACTGGCAAGATGCGGCAGCGCCATGCGCTGGGTATCGCGGATGTATCCGAGCAGGGCCCCGGCCGCGGCGCGGATCGCGGGCACCTCCATCCCCTCGAAGCCGGACAAGTCGCGGGTCTGGAAATGCTCACAAAGGGCTCTGGCCGCGGCCTCCGGATCGAAATGCCAGGGTGGCAGCTCACGCAGCCCGGGCACCTCGGGGAGCATCAGATCGTGCCCTTCAGCGACCAGCAGTTCGGCCGGCGCCAGCCGCTCGATTTCGCTGGCCAGACCGGCTGATTCGACTTCACTGACCAGGAAGCGGCCACCGGCCAGATCGACCCAGCCCAGACCCACCCTGCCCTTGCCGCCGCTGCAGATTGCCATCAGCAGGCGCTCGCGGCGCTCCTCCAGCAATCCCTCATCGGTGAGGGTACCGGGCGTGACGATGCGGGTAACCTGCCGCTCGACCAGGCCCTTGGAGGTCGCCGGATCACCGATCTGCTCGCAAATTGCCGCCGATTCACCCCGGTTGACCAGACGCGCGAGGTAGCCATCGAGCGCGTGATA
>JAGRJL010000121.1:0-1150 GCA_020442775.1 Lysobacterales bacterium
AAAAGCCGCCGAGAATCGCGTAATCACCCACCTCGGCATGCCCTGCCAGGCTGGCACAGTTGGCGAAGATGGTGTGGTTGCCGACGTGACAATCATGAGCGATGTGCACGTAGGCCATGATCCAGTTGTCATCCCCGATGCTGGTCAAGCCGCCGCCTTCCACCGTCCCGCGGTTGATGGTGACGTATTCGCGAATGGTGTTGCCGTCACCAATCCTCAGCTCGGTGGGCTGCCCGGCGTACTTCTTGTCCTGCGGCGCGCCACCGATGGCGGCACAGCCGTAGATCTGATTGTTGCGGCCAATCCAGGTGGGGCCTTCAATCAGGCACTGCGGGCCGATCCGGGTACCCGCGCCGATCTCCACATCAGGACCGACATAGGTGTGGGCGCCGACCTGAACGTCGGCGGCGAGCTTCGCGGCGGGATCAATGGTCGCGGTCGGGTGGATCAGACCCGTCATTGCGGACCCCGTTCTGCGCAGAGCACCTCCGCGCTCGCCACCACCTTGCCGTCGACCTTGGCCTGACAGACGAACTGGCCCATGCGCAGCATCATCCGCTTCTGCACTACCTCCAGCACCAGCTGATCGCCAGGCTTGACCACCTGGGAGAAGCGCGCCTTGTCGATCTTGACCAGGTAGTACAGCGGGTTGGCGTTGGGATCGTGCGGCGCCGACAGCTGCACCAGCACCCCGCTGGCCTGGGCCAGCGCTTCCAGGATCAGCACCCCCGGCATCACCGGTTCACCGGGAAAGTGGCCCTGGAAGAAGGGTTCGTTGATGGTCACGTTCTTGAGCGCCACCAGGCGTTTGCCGGGCTCATACTCGGTCACCCGGTCGATCATCAGGAAAGGATAGCGGTGCGGCAGCATCTCGCAGATGCGCTTGATGTCGACGGGCATCTGCACCGCGTCCTTCGTGGCTTGCTCAGTCATCTGTACTTTCCTTGTGAACGTTGGCGCGGCCCAGCAGCCGGTCGAGTTGTTTGAATCGCACGGCAGCGCGGCGCCAGCTTCGATTATCCATCAGCGGTACGCCTGAGGAATACTCACCGGGCTGATGGATCGAGTGGGTAACCAGACTCATCGCGGTAATCGTCACCCGATCACACAGTTCCAGGTGACCCAACACCCCGGCCCCGCCGCCAATCAG
>JAGRJL010000121.1:1294-2903 GCA_020442775.1 Lysobacterales bacterium
CGCACCACGATCGATGGTGGTGTTGGCACCGATCTCGCAGTCATCGCCGACCACGACCCCGCCAAGTTGCGGAACCTTGCGCCAGCCACTTTTCTGCGGGACCAGCCCGAAGCCGTCGGCACCGAGCACGGCACCCGGGTGGATCAGCACCCGTTCGCCCAGGCGTACCCGCATCACCAGCGTGACCCGAGCAACCAGATGGCTGCCGGCGCCGATCTCGCAGTCCGCGCCGATCACACATCCGGGGCCGACTTGCGCGCCGGCAGCGATCCTGCTGCGGGCGCCGACGCACACATGCGGACCGATGCCCGCGCTGGGGTCGATACTGGCGCTGGGATCGATCACCGCGCTGGGATGGATTCCCGCCGGGACCTGCTCGACTTGCTCGTAGAGTTCGGCCACCCGTACGAAATCCAGCTGCGGCTGCTCGCTGACCAGTACCGGGCATGGGGCATCGGCGACCGCCGATTGCGGCGCAATCACCGCACCGGCGCGGGTCTGCCTCAGCTGCGGGCGATAGCGGGTGTTGGCGAAAAAACAAAGGTCGGTAGCTTCGGCCTGCTCCAGAGTGGCCAGCCCATTGATCCGGGCATCGCCGTCACCGTGCAGCGGCAGCTGCAGCTCCTCGGCCAGCGCGCGCAGAGTCCAGCTTGGCATCAGGGCGTATCCGAACGCTCACGCAGTCTGCTGATGACCGCATCGGTGAGATCTATGCGCGGGCTGTAGTAAACCACCTGATCGGTCAGCACCAGATCCAGCTTGCGCTCCCGCGCCAGCTCGCCGATGGCCTCGCCGATCATCGCGTCGATTCGAGCCAGCTCGGACTGCCGACGAGCATCGAGTTCGCGACTCAAGGCATCACGCTTGCGCTTGATCGCCCGCTCCATGCTGGCAATGCGTCGCTCCAGATCCGGATTGGGCGCGGTACTGATGATCGCCTCGTCGGACATCTCCTGCTTGAGCGCGTCCAGACTCAGCTGGTCCTCTTCGAACTGCCGGTTGCGGTCGCGAAATTCCACTTCCATTGCCGCCTTGGCAGCCGCGACCTGGGGAGCCTGGTCAAGAACCCGATTGAGATCGACGTAAGCCACCGTTGGGGCCTGCGCCAGCGCCACCGAAGCCCAAGTGAACAGGAACAACAGAACCGCCCACGGCGCCCAACGCCGTAGTGCTCCAGCCTGTCGGTCCCGGCGGACCCCCACATTCACCTCCAATCAACGCCAACTTAGAAGGTGTTGCCGAAGGAGAACTGCAGCGACTCCGTCTCGTCTCCTTCCTTGTCGTTTATCGGATAGGCCAGATTGATCACAATCGGCCCCACCGGCGCCTGCCACTGCACCGACAGTCCGGTGGAGTAGCGCAATTCGCCGGCGTCGAAGGCGTCAAAGTCCTTGTACACCTGACCGGCGTCCAGGAACGCCGCCAGCCGCAAGGTATCCACTTCCTGACCGAAGGGGCTGGGGAAAATCAGCTCGAAGCTGGCATTGGTATTGAACGCACCACCCACCGGGAGTTCCCGTCCGCCGGCTTCCAGGCGTGGGCCCAGGGTGTTGTCGCGGAAGCCGCGCACCGAGCGCACGCCGCCATTGTAGAAGTTCTCGAAGAACGG
>JAGRJL010000121.1:3009-11454 GCA_020442775.1 Lysobacterales bacterium
GTGCTGGGCGGCAGGGTCAGTTCGGCCGAGAGCCGCTGCAGGGTGCCTGCAGTCGGGGTGAAGAAGCGGTTTCGGGAATCGCGAACCCAGCTCAGCTGGGTACGGATGGCGTTGAAGGCGCCACGACCGCGACCGCTGTCGCGCTCGGTCTCCCCGGTGACCGGATTGACCACCACGTCATCCAAAATGAAATCGACGAACTCGTCCGGGGTAAAGCCTTCCGACACCGCGATCACGTTGCGATCCAGGGTCACGCCGAAGGTGACCCGGTCAAACTCGCTCAGCGGGATGCCGTAGGTGACGCCCACCGACGCGGTATCGGTGGTGTAGCTGGCGATATTGGCCTCGCCGGCGTCCAACTCGCGATAGCTGACGTTGAAGCCGCGCGAGATGCCGTCGTCGGTGTAGTAGGGATCCAGAAAACCGAAGTCGAAGCGCTTGTAGATCGAGTTGTTGGAGATCGAGGTCTGCACCCGATTGCCGGTACCCAGGAAGTTGTCGAAGCTCAGCGAAAGCTGGGTGATCAGGCCCTGGGTCGCGGAATAGCCCAGACCGAACTGGAACTGGCCGGAGTTGCGCTCTTCGATGGTGATATCGACGTCTACCTGATCGTCGGTACCGGCCACCTTCGGCGTCTCGATATTGACTTCCTTGATGTATGGCAGACGCTGCAGGCGGATCTTGGAGCGATCGAGCAGCGCCTGCGAATACCAGCCGCCCTCGAACTGACGAAGCTCGCGGCGCAGCACCTCGTCGCGCACCTCGGAGTTGCCGGCAAAGTTGATCCGGCGCACGTATACCCGCTTGCCCGGCTCGACCAGGAAAGTCACGCTGACCACCCGGCCCTCGCGATCAATTTCGGGAATCGGGGTCACGTTGGCGAAGGCATAGCCGATATTGGCGAGCAGGCCGGTGATGCCCTCAGAGGTGTCTTCCAGCTTGCGCCGGGAAAAGGTCTCACCGGACTTGACCAGCAACAGCTGGCGCAGCTGCTCCTCTTCAAAAATGAATTCGCCGGTCAGCTTGACCTCACCGACGGTGTACACCTCGCCTTCGCGGACGTTGGCGGTGATGTAGATATTGCGACGCTCGGGGCTGATCGTGACCTGGGTGGACTCGATCTGGAAATCCACATAGCCGCGATCGAGATAGTAGGAACGCAGCTTCTCCAGGTCGCCCTGCAGCTTTTCGCGCGAGTACTGATCATCGCTGCGATACCAGGAGAGCCAGTTGGTCTCGTCCGCTTCGAAATCCTTGCGGATTTCCTCGTCGGTGAACACGGTGTTGCCGACGATGTTGATGTGCTTGATCTTGGACGCCTTGCCCTCGGCAATGGTGATGGTCAGGTTGACCCGGTTGCGATCCAGCTGATCGACCTTCGGCGTGATCTTGACGTTGTACTTGCCGCGGTTGTTGTACTGCCGGGTCAGCTCCTGGGTGACCCGCTCCAGCGCCAGCCGCTCGAAGGTCTCGCCTTCAGCCATGCCGATGTTGCGCAGGCCCTTCAGCAGATCCTCGGACTTGAGGTCCTTGTTGCCGACCAGGGTGATCTTGGAGATCGCCGGGCGTTCCACAAAGGTCACGACCAGAATGTCGCCATCCCGCCCGAACTGCACATCGTTGAAGAAGCGAGTGCGGTACAGCGCACGAATCGCTTCGGCAGCGCGCGCGTTGTCGATCCGATCACCGCGCTCTACCGGCATGTAGCTGAAGACCGTACCGGCGGCGATGCGCTCCAGGCCCTCCAGGCGGATATCGGCGATGGTGAAGGCTTCAAAAGCCCAGGCTTGGGGCGCCGTCAGCAGGCACAGGGCGGCAATCAGTCGCTTCATGGGAGTCTCAATGGGCCGTTTTGGGTTCCCGCGTCGCCGTCCGCATGGCGGCGCAGCGCGCGAGTTCTAATTGTAACCGCCGCTTGCCTTGGCACCGACCGATTCGACCATCAATCCGGCAGATTGACGGGAAACGGACCGCTGCTAAGAGAAGTTGCGGGCGATGTCGTTGTAAAAGGCCAGTCCCATCATGCCGATGATCATGGCCAAACCGATGAATAATCCCACGGTTTGGGCCTGCTCGCTCAGCGGACTGCCCTTTACCCACTCAATAAAGTAATACAGCAGGTGACCGCCGTCCAAGACCGGGATCGGCAGCAGGTTGACGATGGCCAGGCTCAGCGAGATCAGCGCGAGGAAACTCAGGAAATCACTGAGCCCTCCCTGCGCCGACGCATTGGCCACCTGGGCGATGGTAATCGGACCCGACAGATTCTTCAGCGAGGCCCGCCCGGCCAGCATGTGATAGAGCATGGTCATGCTGCCCGCGGTCACTCGCCAGCTCTCCTGCAGGCTCTTGGGGATCGATTCCAGCAGGCCGAAACGCTGCAGCTCGGTGTACAGCTCGTAGTACATGCCGATCCGCCAACTTGGCTGACCATTCTCGTCGGGCTTCGACTGCGCCTTGATCGCAACCTGCTTTTCGCGGCCGTCTCGAATCACGGTAAAGGTCAGCTCGCCGTCGTGAGCTTTCGCCTGAGCCTGCAGTTGTTCCTGAAATTCTTTGAAGGTCGGTGTGGCTTCGCCGTTGATCCGGATGATCCGGTCGCCGGCAGTCAGATCAGAGCGCGAAGCTGGTAAATCTTCCACCACCCGACCGACAATCACGTCCGGATTGCGGTGCCAGGGATTGAGTCCCAGCTGACCCAGGATCCGGGTCTCATCCAGCGCTTCGCCATCGGGACCCTTCAGCGGCAGCCGTCGCACCACCTCGCCACCGTCGGCGCGCTGCACCGTGATGTTGACCGAGCTTTGCTCATAGGAACGCGGCACCAGTTCCAGCATCACCTGCGACCAGCTGCGCACTGGCTGATCGTCCACTGCGACAATGCGCTCACCCTTGTTGAATCCTGCCTCGGCCGCGGCGCCTTCCATCTGCCCCAGCACCGGGCTGAATTCCTGGATTCCGGCGACGAACATCGCCCAATAGGCGAAGACTGTGAAGATCAGGTTGAAAATCGGTCCAGCGGCGACAATCGCGGCGCGCGCGCCCAGCGACTTGTTGTTGAAGGCCAGATGGGCCTGCTCGGGCGGCACTTCGGTTTCGCGCTCGTCGAGCATCTTGACGTAACCGCCGAGGGGAATCGCCGCAATCGCGAATTCAGTGCCGTGACGATCCCGGCGCGACCACAGCACCCGGCCGAAGCCCACCGAGAAGCGCAGCACCTTCACGCCCATCCGCCGGGCGACGATGAAGTGACCGAACTCGTGAAAGGTCACCAGAATGCCGACGGCAACCAGAAACCAGAAGGCAGACCCCGCTATATCCATCGACCACTCACTCCCAAAACTCGCCCTGGTCCGGGCTTAGAGACTCGAAAACGCGCCCAGGGACTCGCCCGCCAGACGCCTGGCCTGCTGGTCCAGCGCAAGCACGCTTTCCAGATCGCCGGGCGAGGATACCGGCATCAGCCTTAAAGTCTCCTCAACAAGCGCCGAAATTTGCGTAAAGCCGATCACCCCGTTCAGGAAAGCTTCCACCGCCATTTCATTGGCTGCATTCAAGGCAATGGGGGCCGAACCGCCCGCCCGCAAGGCCTGATAGGCCAGGTCCAGGCACGGAAAGCGCGCATGGTCGGGGGCTTCGAACTGCAACTGGGAGAGGGACAACGGATCCAGATGGCGCGCGCCGCTGGCGATGCGATCGGGCCAGCCGAGGGCGTGGGCGATCGGCGTGCGCATGTCCGGCGCGCCCAGATGGGCCAGAAAGCTACCGTCGCCGTACTCCACCAGCGCGTGGACGATGCTTTGCGGGTGGACCAGCACTCCTATGCGCTCAGGCCCGACGTCGAACAAGCGCTGGGCTTCGATGACTTCCAGGCCCTTGTTCATCAGGGTTGCCGAATCGACCGAGATCTTGCGCCCCATCTGCCAGTTGGGATGAGCGACTGCCTGCTCTACCGTCGCCGCGGCAATCTGCTCGGCGCTCCAACGCAAAAAAGGCCCGCCGGAGGCGGTGAGCCACAGCCGATCCACCCCATGCGCCGGGTCGGCTTCGCCGTTGGGCAGGCACTGGAACAGGCCGTTGTGCTCGCTGTCGATCGGCAGCAGGGTGGCCCCGGATGCACGCGCGGCGGCCATCACCAGATCGCCGGCCATCACCAGCGCCTCCTTGTTGGCCAGCAGCAGGGTCTTGCCGGCCTGCGCCGCCGCCATGGTCGAGGGCAGGCCTGCGGCGCCGACGATCGCTGCGACTACCACGTCGATCTCCGCATGCGCGGCCAATTCGCACAGGCTCTGCGGCCCGGCCAGCAGCTGGGTGTTCGGCGCGCCGACGGCGATCTCGCGGACAGCCTCCTGATACAGCGCCGGATCGGCAATCACCGCCCAGCGCGGCTGGTAGCGGGCGCAGATCTCGGCCAGCCCACGCAGATCGCGTCCGGCGCTGATCGCATCCACCCGAAAGCGCTCCGGGTGCAAATCGATCACCGCCAGGGTCTGTCGGCCGATGGAGCCGGTGACGCCGTGGATGCAAAGCCGTTTCACAGACCCAGCCAGTGGTGTCCGGCAACGAAGATGGGAAGGGCGGCGAACATGCTGTCCAGACGATCGAGCATCCCGCCGTGGCCGGGAAACAGGCTGCCGGAATCCTTGGTCGCGGACTGGCGCTTGATCAGACTCTCGAACAGATCACCGACCACCGAAAAGATCACCGTAACCAGGGACAGGCCGACCAGAGCGGCAATCGCCTGGCGATCGGAATCGAGCAGCCACAGACCGGCGGCAATGGAAAACACCACTGACGCCAGCAACTCGCCGTAGAGGCCCTCGCGGGTCTTGCCCGGGCTGATCGTGGGCGCCAGCTTGACCTGACCGAAGCGGCGGCCAAAGAAGTAGGCACCGATGTCGCCAACCCAGACCAGCATCACCAGATAGAGGGTCCACCACGGCCCCAGCGGCGCCTGGTCATGCAGCACCCAGGCCGCGGCCCAGGCCGGCAGGGTCACCAGCGATCCCACCAGCCACTTGATCTCCAGATTGCGCAACGTGGCCTCGCCACCGAAGCCAGAGGAACGCAGCCAGACCAGCGCCACCAGCCACCAGCCCACGCCCAGTAGCACCAGCGGCAGCAGGTCCCTGGAATGACCGTCGTAGAGCCAGGCCAGCAGCAGCATCGCGCCCAGATTGGCCAGCACCAGCAGCGACCGGAAGCGGCGCTGACGCAGACCGATCAGGCGGCTCCATTCCCACAGCCCAAAGGCGAAGACCAGCGCCAGCGCGACTGCGAAATAGAAGCTCGGCAGCAACAACACACCGGCGATGGCGATCGGCGCCAGCACCAGGGCGGTCAGGATCCGCTGCTGCAGCGAACTCATCTCAGCAATCTTCATCAATTCGATGCTCCTGCCTGCATCTGCGCGCCGGTCTTGCCGAAGCGCCGTTCGCGCAGGGCGAAATCCGCCAGCGCCTGGTCGAAGGCCTGATCGTCAAAATCGGGCCACAGGGCGCTGGAAAAATGCAGCTCTGTATAGGCCAGCTGCCACAGCAGAAAATTGCTGATGCGGCGCTCTCCGCCGGTGCGAATCAGCAGATCGGGCTCAGGCAGCTCGCTCAGGCTGAGCGCCTGGGCAAAGCGCTCCTGATCGATCTGTTCGACCTGCAGTTCACCGGCGGCCACTTGCGCCGCGAGCGCTTGGGCAGCGGCAACGATGTCCCAGCGGCCCCCGTAATTCACCGCGATATTCAGATGCAGTCGCGTATTGCCCTGAGTCTGCAGTTCCACGTCGCTCATCAGTCTGACCAACTCATCGCTGAAGCGACTGCGGTCGCCGATGAAGCGCAGACGCACGCCGTTGGCCGACAGATCGCTGGCCTCGCGGCGCAGCGAGCGCAGGAACAGATCCATCAGACTGCGCACTTCCGAGCGCGGCCTGGACCAGTTCTCGCTGCTGAAGGCAAACAGGGTAAGGGCACCGATCCCCTTGCTGACGCAGGCCCGAATGATCCCGCGTACGGCCTTGACCCCTGCCCTATGGCCAAAGGGTCGCGGCCGCCGACGCTGTTCCGCCCAGCGGCCATTGCCATCCATGACCACCGCCACGTGCTGCGGAAGACGGGGCGTTGACCCGTTCTGTTCGGGCTCTGCCGACACCGATCCGGACCCGGCCTCAGAGCGCCATCAACTCCTCTTCCTTGGCTTTGGCAACCACATCAATCTCGGCGACGAAGCGATCGGTGAGCTTCTGGATTTCGCCTTCTGCGTGGCGCTCCTGGTCCTCGGTGATTTCCTTGGCCTTGAGCAGATCCTTGGAGTGATGATTGGCGTCGCGCCGGATATTGCGCACCGCAACCTTGGCGTTCTCGGCTTCGTGGGAGACGACCTTGGCCAGCTCCTTGCGCCGCTCTTCGGTCAGCGCAGGCAGCACGATCCGGATCACGGTGCCCGCGGTGTTCGGATTGAGTCCCAGATCGGAGGTCAGAATGGCCTTCTCCACCGCACCCACCATGTTCTTTTCCCAGGGGGTAATGGTGATGGTGCGGGAATCGCTAACCGCCACGGTGGCAACCTGGCTGACCGGCACTTCCTGTCCGTAGTAATCAACCCGGATGTGATCGAGCAGCGAGGCCTGGGCGCGCCCGGTGCGCAATTTGGCCAGCGCGTGCTGCAGGGACTCGACGCTCTTGCCCATGCGAATCTCGGCGTCGTCGTGAAGTTCATCAAGGGTCATGAGGGGCTCCGCAGGGTTCTGTTTCAGGTTAGCCCGCAATGGTAGCAGGTGGGCCGGATTGAAGTCCCCGAATTGCGCGCAGCCAACCGTCGCCAGCCGCGAATGCGCCTGACTCGTTCAAAATCGTGGAATCGACGCCCTTTCGAACCGCAGTGGCGGTGACCGAAAGGCTTTCAGGCCTCGACCAAGGTGCCCAACTGCTCGCCGTGAACGATCGCCAAAAGCCCGCCCTTGTGATCCATGTTGTAGATCCGGATCGGCATGTCGTAGTCGCGGCAAAGCGCGATCGCGGTGGTGTCCATCACCGCCAGGCGGCGCTCGATCACCTCATCGAAGCTGACCTTGTCGTAGCGCACCGCGTTCGGATCCTTCTTCGGGTCGGCCGAGTACAGACCATCCACCTTGGTCGCCTTGACCACCAGATCGGCGTTGATCTCGATTGCGCGCAGGGCCGCGGCGGAATCGGTGGTGAAGAAGGGATTGCCGGTACCGGCAGCAAAAACCACGATCCGGCCCTTTTCCAGATGGCGGATCGCGCGGCGACGAATGTAGTCCTCGCAGACTTCATTGATCTTGATGGCGCTCATCACCCGGGCCACCGCGCCACGCTTTTCCAGCGCATCAGACATCGCCAGGGCGTTCATCACCGTCGCCAGCATGCCCATGTGGTCGGCGGTGGCGCGGTCGAGTCCGGAGGCGGCCAAACCGGCGCCGCGGAACAGATTGCCGGCGCCAATCACCACCCCGATCTGGACCCCGTGACGGGAGACTTCGATGATTTCCTCGGCAACCGCACCGAGCACCTGAGGGTCGATGCCGAAGGGTTCCTGTCCGAGCAGTGCCTCACCGGAGAGCTTGAGCAGAACCCGGGTATGAACCAAGGGACGCTCAGCGGCGTCGACCAGGAGGGGAGCAGAGGAAAGCGGGCTCATCGTCATCGGTAGGTCACCTGTCTTGCGCCTGGCAATTCAAGCAGGCACCGGCAAAATGCCGATACCTGTACAACCTCAACGCCTGCGCAGCCCTCCCGGCATCCACGCCTGCGATCAAACACCGGGGCGGCGACCCTTCGATCGCCGCCCGGCTTGACACTACTTGCTGGCCTGAACCTGCGCCATCACCTCGGCGGCAAAGTTCTCTTCCTTCTTCTCGATGCCCTCGCCCACTTCCAGGCGGCTGTAGGAGAGCACGCTGGCGCCGTTCTTCTTCAGCAGGCCTTCCACGGTCACATCGGGGTCCTTGACGAAGGGCTGACCGACCAGGGTGATCTCGGCCAGATACTTGCGCAGCCGGCCTTCGACCATCTTGGCGACGATTTCCGGCGGCTTGCCGCTCTCGGCGACCTGCGCCTTGAGGATCTCGGTCTCCTTCTCCAGCACGTCGGCCGGAACCGCCTTGGCGTCGAGGAAGGCCGGCTTGGTGGCGGCGACATGCATCGCCAGGTCGCGGGCCAGGTCTTCGCTGCCGCCTTCGAGCGACACCAGCACGCCAATCCGGCTGCCGTGCAGATAGGCACCGAGCGCGCCCGGGCTGGCAACCTTGACGATGCGCCGAACCTGGATGTTTTCGCCGATTTTGGCGACCAGCGCCAGACGCGCCGCTTCCAGGGTCTGACCGCTCAGGTCCAGATCGTTCATCCCTTCGACCGTGTCCACCCCAGCGGCGAGCGCAGCGGAGGCGGCGGCGTCGCAGAAGGACACGAAGTTGTCGTCCTTGGCCACGAA
>JAGRJL010000122.1 GCA_020442775.1 Lysobacterales bacterium
GCAAGATCCGCAGTGGTGTGGCCAGTACGGGAACCAAGGCACCGAGTGATTGATCAATTGGACCCCGCTATCCGCAGGCGGTCTCCGCGCTGGTGCTACGGACAGCTGATCTGGCTCCGCAGCGACTGCAGCTCGGGCGGATTCAAGCCGGTTTCGCCAGCCAGCCGCAGCTGTTCGCAGGCCGCGCCGGCATCGCCGTGCTGATTGACGGCTTCGGCATAGAGCAGTCTGCTGCCGAGGTCCTGGCGCAGCGCCAGATTGGCGCTCGCCAGCGTCAACGCCCGCTCGATCCGCCCGGTTTCCAGGAAGTACTCTGCTGCGTGCTGCGTGTAGGCGGCCGGATGGTCGCGCAACAGCGACTCATAACCCTTATCGGCTCGGCCCTGCCAGCGCTGCGCGGCCGCCAAATCTCCGGCGGCCGACTCCAGCCCAGCCAGGGCAGCCATAAACTCCGGATTGGCGGTCTGCTCGATCACCTCCAGATAGAGTGCACGAGCATGATCGTATTCCCCGAGTTCGGTCAGACACTCGGCCAGATGTTCGGTCGCCAGATAGAACTGTGGAATCCGTTCCCGTGCTGCCTCGAAAAATTTCGCGGCCTCGGCGTAGTGTCCGAAACGGAGCAGCGCAATCCCCTGCTGCACATGCAGCCAGGCCAGCGGAAAGGGCCCGACATCGCGATAGTGCGATTGCGCGTCGAAATAAAGTCGACTGGCCAGATCGAGCTTGCCCTGCATGATCGCCGCGTTTGCTCGTGCAGCCAATTCGTACAAATCCGCCCGGCCCGGCTGCTCCGGGTGCCAAAAGGTGTCGTCCAGGGACTGATAGCGACCCAGCGCCAGATCGATTTCCGCACGCAACTCCGCGACGGGTGCTTCCAGACCGGGGTTGTCCGCGGGAATCCGCTCCAGCGATGCCAGCGCCTGATTGAAACGGTGCAGCTGCGACAGCCAGCGGGCGTGGGTCAGCAGCAGCTGCGGATCATCAGGTGAACTGGTCAATTGTTCCTGCAGCACCTGACCGGCGCGTTCCATGTCTGCACGCTTGCCCACTATTCGCGCGCGATGACCCAGACTGAGCGCCAGCGCGTTGGCCACCTCGGGTCGTGGCTGTGCAGCGTAGGTCTTCTCCAGATGATTGATCCGGGCGTCCAGATTGCCCAGATAGATCGTTGCCGAGGTCGTCCGGGTCTGGGCCGCTGTTGCCGGATAGTTGGGCAAACGAAGCACGGTTGGCAGGGTCCCCTGATCCAGCCAGCCGCGCTTGACCGGCGGCTCCTTGGGCGCTTCGGCAATGACCGGCGGTTTGGCGGCGCAGGCAACCAGCAGCGCACATGACAACAGCCCGGCCAGCAATCGACCGGGCTGTCGCAGGCGCTCTCTGTCAATCCGAAACAGGGAGCTCGTCATCAATATCGATCAGCTTTGCGGCGGGCCGAGGAAGGGGAAGTCTTCCAGGAACACGCTGTCGTTACCAACAAAGTCGCTGACGCCTGGACCCACCAGCGCGCCCAGGGTGTCGTCGATCACGTCGCGGGTCAGGGTGCGGCCACCGCATTGGCCGGCCACGCCCAACTCCACTGCCAGATAGGCATCGCAGGCGGGCTGCGAAACGTCGATCACCAGCCGGTCATCAACCAGCACCGCGGCCAGGGTCGCCGAGGGCAGCAGATTGTTGCCGACTACGCCATCCAGCGTGTCGAGCCCGGCAATGTTGCCTTCCATGTGCGACTGGAACATCGCCGCCCAGGTCGTGGGATCACTGGCCAGGTTGTAGGTGTCCTTCAGACCGGTGCTGCTGAGCAGATCGATCAACGCCGAGTTCACCCCCGGGCGACCCATCCGGTCGACTTGACCAGCGTTGAGGAAGACGCAGTCGATGCCGGCGATGTTGGTCAGACGGGTCACCGGAATCTGGCCGCTGCCATAGCCCGGCAGGCTGGATTCATAAAAGACGATGGCGCTGTTGCAGTCGGTAAAGACAAAGGTAACCGTTCCCCACTCGACCAACTGGACGGCATTGCCGAATACCGGCGGAAAACTGCCGCCGCTGGTGGCGTACAGGGTGACCACCGCGGTATCACCATCGAAGGGCCCGTCGCCGACCAGATACAGCTGCTCGCCTTCGGGGGTGAAAACGTCCCAGTTCACCACGAAGCGCTCGGTCCCATCGGGCAGGCGCGTGACCTGAACGAAGAAGCCGTGGCGCGGATTGTCCCCGTCGAAATAGCCGCCGGTGATCGCGCCGCTGATGCCATCGCCGAACAAGCGCTCGGAGCTGGCCCAGACCTTGAACACCGGATCGGCCACTTCGCCCATCAGCCGCGATGACTGCACGCCGATCACGATGGCCAGGGTGTTGAAGGTACCGAAGGTGTTGGTGCCCGGGTCGGTGAATGACGGTGTCAGCGTCGCTGCGGTCTGGGCGAAGGCTGCCCCATCGAAGAAGAAGGGATCGTCGCGAATTCCTGACCACACCCGCATGCCGTCGCCGCTGACGATGGTGCCGACATCACCGCGCGCGAACAGATCATTGGGGCCGGCGCACAGTATCTCCTCGCCCTCGTCGATGAAATTGCAGCTGATGGCCATCTCCGGGGTGCTGGCCTGGGAGAGGAAGAAGTTGTACTTCACCGCGTCCGAGAAGCGCGCGCCACCGGGCGCGTCGGGGAATACGGTGATGACCAGAATGGTCTCGTCCGGGTCGTTGGGATTGACGAAGGCGTAAATGTCATTGATGTCGGCGGTGGGATCTTGCCGCACCAATGGCGCCTCGTTGTGATCTGCGGCTTGAGCGAAACCGCCGACCAGCAGCAGTCCGGCAAGTAGTGCTTTGAGTTTCATCTTTTGATCTCCCCTCGGCTGAAAACCGGCTTACGAGCGACGTATCACAATTGGATGCATTTACCGCATACTGCAGATTCAGGATCCAGACTGCGCAGCAAGAACGACTGAACATTCCCCAGCACGATGACGGTTCAGCCGACAAAATCAGATGAAGAGCAGGCTGCCGACCCTTGGCGAGTGCTGATTTTGCGCATCGTCAAGCGCGATCAATCTGCCCTAGGCGATCTCCGCCACGCCTGCCTGACGCGCATCCATACCGTAGCCAAACGTATATTGGGCGATACAGAGGACACCGAGGAGGTGATCTACGATGTCTTGCTGTGGGTCTGGCATCATCCAGAACGACATGATCCTGAACGGGGAAGCGTCTCAGCCTGGCTGAACAACCTGACCTGGAGCCGTGCGATCGACCGCCTGCGCAAGCGCAGACGCCAGCAGGACATCCTGCATCCAGAAGTCGCTGACGAAGCGTATCCGGTGGCAACGGTCGAACCTGAAACCTGGTTGAGCATGGTCGATTCCGGTAGCCGTGTGCATCGCGCGTTGGCCACCCTGACTTCGGCGCAGCGGGAACTGGTGCTGCTCGCCTTCTTTGAAGGCCTCAGTCATCAGGAGATCGCAGACCGGGTTGCGCGCCCGCTGGGCACCGTCAAGTCATTGATCCGCCGGGGCATACTGCAAATGCGATCGGTGCTGGAAGAGAGTGAAGCGCGTGAAAGAAATTGATTCCCCACTGCCGGCCGAGTTCGTTGATGCGATGGCAAATGGCCTCAGCGTGGCCGAGCCCAGCGAGCAGCTTGGCCAGCGTCTGGCGCGGAGGCTGGAAGCGGCGATACGGTCCGGCAGCAAGGAGATACGGGTACAGCGCGCAGCGGACGGCCAATGGCTGCCGCTCGCGCCCGGCATCGAAATTCGCGTCCTGCATCACGATCGCAGCAGCCGATCGGTGACCTCGCTGTGGCGCTTGCAGCCTGGCGCTCAGCTACCGGCGCACGACCACGAGCACGCAGACGAAGAATGCCTGGTGATCGACGGAGACATTTGTCACGACGATCAGCGCTATTTCCCGGGCGACTACATGATTGGTGTCCAGGGCTCACGCCACGGCATCATCAGCTCGCGCAATGGCGGCACCATGCTTCTGCGCAGCAGCGATCACCACCTGCCAGCGGCGCTGCTGGCTCCATTCGCTGCCTGAGCGCTGCTTCAGACGCCCGCCGCGTCGCCCACGGCGACGCTGATCAAAGATCCACCTGCAGCCATTCGCAGCCAGCATCAGGCACCAGCTCCACACCCGCGCCCGGCGGCACGCAGAGCACGTCATCGACGCTGAGGAATGCCCGCTCGGTTCCCACGCCGACGAGTTCGGCCCGCCCCGCCAGCAGATACAGAAAGCGCAGGTCGGCATGGTGGGTGAGCGGCACCGCCGCAGCGCCAGCGCTGCGCCAGACCCGCACATCGGCGAGATTCCCGGTGGCGGCGGCGATACCGCAGTCGCGAAAGCACAGACCCTCGGCCTCAACGCACCAGTTCGCCGCTGCCGCGCGGTGATGAACAAAGCGTTGCTGATGAAACAGGCGCTCCGGCCGCAGCTGGCTGGTCGGCAGCGCCATCGAGCCATCGCCGAATGTGGGATGGACCGCCGGGCAGCCCAGTTCCACCACTTCCAGCCCAGCCGAGGCTTCCAGCACCCGGTGCCGAATCTGCGGCGGCTGCAGCACGCAATCGCCGGCGCTGAAAAGGAAGGCTTCGCCCTGGTCCTCATAGACCAGGCGCGCCCACCCGCGGCGGCAGTAGATCATCTGGAAACGGACATGGTGGTAGTGCACGTAGTCAGGTACCGGCCCGCCCTGTTCGATCCGGATCTGCGAGCCCACGTAGCGACCGCCCCAGCGCCCCGGGATCAATTCCCGATAGTGCATGCCGGCCCTGCCGATGGACCAGTTC
>JAGRJL010000123.1:0-1695 GCA_020442775.1 Lysobacterales bacterium
AGATCGATAAAGGGATACATCCCGTTGAAGTAGAGATCACCCATGTGCAGGATGTTGGCCTCGGTGAACAGCACCAGCGCATCGCCGTCGGTGTGCGCGTGGGCAACGTGAATGACCTGCACCGTGTTGCCGTTCAGATGGAGCTTGAGCCCGTCGCCGAAGGTCACCACCGGCAGCGCGGCGGGCGCTGAGGCAGGAACCTCCCACTGCAGCGCCTCGATGAACTGATCGCTGCTCATCCGCTTGCGCACGTTGTCGTGGGCGACGATCACCGCGCCGGCGTTGCTGAAGTTCTCGTTGCCGCCGGTGTGGTCACCGTGCCAGTGGGTGTTGATCACGAAGCGAATCGCTCCCTCGCCGACCAGCTGCACCGCGGCCTTGATCGCGCCACTTTGTGGCGCCCATTTGTCGTCGACCAGAAAATTACCGTCACTGCCGGCCGAAAGCGCCACGTTGCCGCCCTCACCGAACAGCACGTAGATCCCCTGGCCCAGATCCTGGGTCTGAATCTCCGGCTTGTCCTCGTCGGCCCGCAGGGCCGGACTTGCCAGGACCAGGGCCAGCCACAGCGTCGACTGAACTGCTTTCATTTCTTGCCTGCTCCGAACGATGGGCGACTGAGGGGCCGCCAAATTATCCCAAACGGTGTTTGCCCGCATACACGGTCAGCCGCGACTCGCGGGCGAAAGCCACCAGACAAAGTCCCACGGCCTCCGCCAGCCGAACTGACTGGGCGGTGGGCGCCGAAACCGCGACCAGAGCCGGTATCCGCGCACTGGCGACCTTATGCACCAGCTCGTAGGAGGCGCGTGAAGTCACCAGCATGGCCGTCGCTCCGCGCCCGGCCCTACCCAGCGCGCCGATTACCTTGTCGACCGCATTGTGGCGACCGACGTCCTCACGCACCAACAGCTGATCATCCGTGATCGCCGCTGCCGCATGGAGGGCGCCGCACTGCGCATTCAGCGGCTGGCGCTGATGCAGCTGCGTTACTGCGGCCAGCAATGTCGAAGGCGCAAGCGGGGTCGTCGAGGGGAGTGGCGGCGGCGAGCGCATTACCTGCTCCAGATGCTCGCTGCCACAAAGCCCGCAGCCGCTGGCGGCCAGCAGTCGTCGACGTTGCTCCAGAGACTCGAAGCGATCCGCCGGGATCTTCAGGTGCAGGGCGAGACCGGCCTCGCGCTCAACCTGTTCGATCCAGGCAAGTTCACTGGCGGACTCGATGATTCCTTCGCTCAAGGCAAAGCCCACGGCGAAATCATGGAGGTCGGCCGGAGTTGCCATCATCACCGCGTAGGGCACCCCGTTGAACAGCAGCGCGATGGCGGTTTCCTCGGCCAGCAGCTCGCTGCTCTCGGCGGGCTCGGACGCCATCGACCAACGGCTTGCCTGATGCGGCACCAGCGGATTCATCGGCAGGCCAGCCGGGCGGCGTCGGTCAGCCACAGTCGCTGCCGCTGCGCGCCATCCTCAATCCGGACCAGACCCAGTCCGCCATCGACCACCAGCTCGCTGAGCATCCGCTGCAGCTGGCTGCGCGGCAGACCAAGGCGCTTGCAGGCGCGAGCGATCGACAGCCCTTCTTCGGCGGCAATCAGCTGCATCAGACGATCGATGGATTCAGGGTCGCTCATTGACCCGGGCGACGCTCGATCCGAACCGGAATGGCCTTGGAAGCCGGGGTGCGGGCGCGCT
>JAGRJL010000123.1:1812-2701 GCA_020442775.1 Lysobacterales bacterium
AGATCCACCCGCTCGCCGGCGCGCAAGCCGAGGCGCTGCAGGTCGGCGGCGCAAATGAACAAGGGTCGGCGCTCGTTGCGAATCCCGCGATAGCGGTCATCATTGCCATAGACGGTGGTGTTGTACTGGTCGTGGCTGCGTACGGTCATCAGCTGCAGGCAATCCGAAGCGGGCTCGGCAGCCAGCGGATGGGCGATCAGCCGAGCGCGCCCTCCCTCGGTCAGCCATTCGCGCTCGCGCGCGGGGTTGCGCAAATGAAATCCGCCCGGGGTCCGCAGCCGCTGCTCGAAGTTCTCGAATCCACCGATCACCTGCGCAATCTGCTCGCGGATGCGGCCATAGTCCTCGACCAGCGAAAGCCAGTCGATACCGGAGTCCGGCAAGGTCGCGGCAGCCATCCGCGCGACGATGGCCGGTTCCGAGAGCAGCTGCGGCGAGGCCGGCGGATTGATCCCGATGCTGATGTGAACCATGCTCATCGAGTCCTCGACCGTGACCCCCTGCACCCCGCCGGCCTGACGGTCGATCTCGGTGCGGCCCAGACAGGGCAGGATCAGCGCCTGTTCGCCATGCACCAGATGGGAACGGTTGAGCTTGGTGGAGACATGGGCGGTCAGCCTGCAGCGGCGCAGCGCAGCGTGGGTCAGCGCCGTGTCCGGCGTCGCCGCGGCGAAGTTGCCGCCCAGCGCGAACAGCACGTCGACCTCGCCGCGCGCCATCGCCCCGATCGCGCCCACCACGTCGTGTCCCTCGCGCCGCGGCGGCTCAAATCCGTAGGTGGCCTGCAGCTTGTCCAGAAAAGCGGCGCCGGGCTTTTCATAGATCCCCATGGTGCGGTCGCCCTGCACGTTGGAGTGACCACGCACCGGACAGGGACCCGCGCCGATCC
>JAGRJL010000124.1:0-1425 GCA_020442775.1 Lysobacterales bacterium
AGATCGGTCTGACCCCGCGGGAGCTTGACCTGCTGCTGGCGCTGCTACAGCGTCAGGGCGCGGTGGTCAGTCGCGAACAGCTGCTGCGCGAAGTGTGGGGCCATAGCGGCCTGGTGGAGAGCCGCACGGTGGACACCCATATCGCCGAACTGCGACGCAAGCTGGAGCGGGACCCAGCCCGCCCTGCGCATATCCTGACCGTGCGCAAGGCCGGGTACCGGCTACAGCGCTGATGGTCTGAATCGCAGGCACTATCCGCATCGGGCGTGCCCGCGAGTTCGCTGGCGCCTAGCCCGAATTATTCATGAACCTTCTGCTGCGGCTTCCGCAGGCGCTCCATGGCGCGGTATGCTCCTTGCTATCGACTCGACGTACTGTCAGTACGCCTTCGTCGATCTTCAGTCCGCGAACCGCACCACAGCACACCTGCGAAACCCTCGCGACGAACGTTCATGA
The DNA here is from genome assembly GCA_020442775.1 of Lysobacterales bacterium. Lineage (GTDB taxonomy): Bacteria > Pseudomonadota > Gammaproteobacteria > Xanthomonadales > SZUA-5 > SZUA-5. The sequence continues at coordinate 457 of JAGRJL010000124.1, forward strand.
ATGATGCGGGCTAGGGAGCTTCCGCCAACCCGGGGTCACCGGCAATGATCGGAATGATGATCGCCATCGCGATTCCCAGTCCGATAATACCGAAGAAGATGATGGCGCCCCACATCGACCACTTGCGCTGGACTTCGTTGAAGTGCTCCAGCGAGTTCCAGCGCTTGTTGCGCCAGGCCAGTTCGCGCCCCTTGATACCCAGATAAATGCTGGCGATAAAGCCCACATAGGGAACCAGGGCCAACAACCCGATCCAGGTCTGATTGAAGATGGCCCAGATCCAGTTCAGCAGGAATGCGCCCCAGCTCCAGCCGGCGACGCCCGGAGGCGGCGTAATAGCGCTTCCGCCGCCGGAGTTGTTCTCGCCGCTGAATACATCTTCGACTGCACTTTGTGGGGCACCGTAGGGATTGCTCAAGACGCGCTCCTTTTCTTGATCGATGGCATTACCGGGAAGATCGGACCAAATCCGACCCGCGTCCGGGATATTACGCACTTTCGCGCTGCGAAGCAGTGCGCTGGCGAATCCTCCGATAATCCCAGCCTCCTCACACGTGCGCGGCGATGACATGGCAAACTCGCCGCCTGATTCGCACCGGAGCAAGTCATGTCGCCAACCATTCGCCTGCTGGCAACCCTGCTGCTGATTGGCCCCTGCTGGCTGTCAGCGTCGCCGCCCACCAGCGCCGGCGCCAGCGCTGAACAGTTGGTCAGCTGGCGGCGTGACTTCCACGCCAATCCGGAACTGGGCAACCGGGAAACGCGCACCGCAAAGGTGATCGCTGAGCAACTGCGCAGCTGGGGTCTGAAGGTGGAAACCGGGATCGCTCACACCGGCGTGGTCGGCCTGCTCGAAGGGGCGCATCCGGGACCAAGACTGGCGCTGCGCGCGGACATGGATGCGCTGCCGGTCGCCGAACAAACCGGACTCGCCTTCGCCTCCACCCAGACCACCGAATTTCGCGGCGA
>JAGRJL010000124.1:1479-3788 GCA_020442775.1 Lysobacterales bacterium
TCTCAGATCCGTGACCAGCTGTCAGGCTCGGTGCTGTTCATCTTTCAGCCTGCCGAGGAAGGCGCCCCTCAGGGCGAGCAAGGCGGTGCCAAGCTGATGCTGGAGGAGGGACTGTTCGAACGCTACCAGCCGGATGCTGTGGTCGGACTCCATCTGCTGTCCAATTTCCGGGTGGGGACGGTGGCAGTCCGGGCGGGACCGCTGATGGCCGAAGCCGACCGTTTCACAATCGTCGTCAGCGGTCGCCAGACCCATGGTTCGCGGCCGTGGAGCGGGATTGATCCGATTCTGGTCAGCGCCCGAATCATCGACGGCCTGCAGAGCATCGTCAGTCGTCGGGTCGATCTCACCCGATCTCCGGCAGTGGTCTCGGTAGGCGCGATCAAGGGCGGAATCCGCTACAACATCATCCCTGACCAGGTGGAGTTGGTGGGAACCATCCGCAGCTTCGAAGATGACGTCCGCGAAGGCATTTACGCCGATATCGAGCGCATCGCGCAGCACACCGCCCAAGCCCATCACGCCAGTGCCACTGTTGAGATCCAGCGGCCGACCATCGTCACCGTCAATGATCCCACGCTAACCCGACGATTGCGCCCGTCTTTGGTCACCGCGCTGGGTGCCGAACAGGTGATCGAAGCCGCGCCCTCCACCGTGGCGGAAGATTTCGCCTATTTTGCCCAGGCGATTCCGGGCTTCTATTTCTTTGTTGGTTCGACCCCTGAGGGCCAGGATCTGGATCAGGTGCCCACGAACCACTCGCCGATGTTCGACATCGATGAGCAATCCCTGACGGTCGGCCAAAAGGCCCTGCTGCAGGTCAGTCTGGATTTCCTGGCGGGGCCGGCCGCCAGCCAGTAATGACATGCCACTGGCCAGCATCAACGGCACCGAACTGCACTACGACTGCCACGGTCATGGCGAGCCGCTGCTGCTGATCCACGGACTGGGCTCCAGCGGCGCGGATTGGGCCTTTCAGATCCCGGTGCTGCGCGAACGCTTCCGGGTCGTGGTCGCCGATCTGCGCGGTTCAGGACTCAGCGGAAAGCCATCCGAGGCCTATTCGATCGCCGGATTTGCCGATGACCTTTGGTGTCTGCTGGATCATCTGGCAATCGACCGCAGCCATCTGGTGGGTTTCTCCCTGGGTGGTGCGGTGGCGCTGGAGATGGCCTTGCAGCGCCCCCGGCAGTGTCATCGGCTGGTGATGATCAACGCGCTGCCCAGCTACCGCATCGACCACTGGCGCAAGTGGCTGGAAGCCTGGACTCAGATCGCGATGGTCCGGGTACTCGGGCTACCCCGCACTGCCAGCATGATCGCCAAACGCTTGTTCCCCCACCCGCACCAGGCGCCGATGCAGCGGCGGGTGGTTGAGGTGGTGGGCGCCAACGCTCCGGACGCCTATTTGCGCAGCGTGCGGGCGTTGATGAACTGGTGCGCACGTGAGCGACTGGATGAACTCGAGTCGCCCACCCTGCTGATCGCAGCGGAGCATGACTACACCGAGTTGGACGAAAAGCGGGATTGGGCCAGACGACTGCGGGCAACCCTAGCGGTGATCTCCGGTTCCCGTCACGGCACTCCCTTCGATGCCATCGCCAGCACCAACGCCTGTCTGCTGAGCTTCCTGCAGGAGCGACCGCTGCCTGCAGCCGACTCACTGCGCATGGATCTGGCGCATGAAGCACCCGCCTCCGCTCCGGATTAACCCCAGCAGCGAATCATGCGCTACGTTGCATTGCAGCATGCGCAGGCCCAAAAACCCTCCTGCTTTCATGCAGTTAGAGAGGCGCCGAAATTAGTTCTTGAACTCACAGGAAAACAGGCGGAGCCTAGACCCAAGGCAGCGGCAGACCCTGCGAGAAGCACCCAGATCGCGCCGATTGCCGTGGTCGAGCGGGGAAGACCGTGACTGATCAGTGCTACCCCCGCAACAGTTTCGGGAGGCCCGGTTGGGCTCCACTAGCGAGGTAGTCAGCATGGGCAGTCCAAATCCGTCGGCGCAGACCCCACCCATCAGCACATTCAATGCTGAGCAGATCGATCTGATGTATGGCCTGGATCCGATCTACGAGCCTGGCCAGCAGGCTCGCCAGTGCCCGCTCACCGTCTGGCTGGAAGTTTGTTGTCCACACTGCTGGCGCAGCTACGGCAGCGAGTTCGAACTGGGTAGCGACAGCGAAATCCGGATTGAAGACTGTCCGCAGTGCTGTGGCGCGATCGAACTACAGTTCCAGCCGGAAGACGAACATGGGCACTACCGGCTGGATGTGAACCGCGCTTATTGAGCCGTTGGCCTCAGTCCC
>JAGRJL010000125.1:0-332 GCA_020442775.1 Lysobacterales bacterium
GCCCAGGAGCCACCGCCATCGGTGCTGATGAACACGCCGGTATCGCCGCCGGCGTAAATTTCTTCAGGCTGATCCGGACGAATTGCGAGCGTGTTGATCGGCGCATCCGGCAGGTTTACCGAAACGTCGGTCCAGCTGCCGCCCGCATCGGTGGTCTTGAAGACGTGGCCGGGGGTTTGTGGCGTCGCGCTGTTGAACCCGGAGTAGCTGACGTAGGCCGTGTTCGGGTCGGTCGGATGAACCACGACCGAGGAAGCAAAACGGTTGGGCAGCGTGGAACTGTTGATCACGCTGAAGTTTCCGTTCACGCCGCGGGCAACCGCCCCGTCACT
>JAGRJL010000125.1:338-2874 GCA_020442775.1 Lysobacterales bacterium
GCGGTGGTGTAGATCATCTCGGAATTGGACGGCGCAATCGCAATTTCGGTCAGGCTGCCATCGTTGCTACGGGTCAAGACCGGGCTCACCGGCGCCCAGTTGGCGCCGCCATCGGTGGTTCGATTCAGTCGGTTGGTGCCCACATACAGAACCGCCGAGTTGCTGGGATCCATAACCAGTGGGGCGACGAAGGACACCGGTTCGTCCATCATCGGTTTGAAGATGTCGTCGGTTCCGAAGCTGTTGCCGCCATCGGTCGACTTGGCGATCACGCCACTGTCAAATGAGATATAGACGTTGCGCGGATCGTTGAAGTCGATCGCGGAATCGCTGCCGTCACCACCCTCGACTTCGGTCCAGATGTTGCTGCCTGTGCGCCGGGTAGTGCCATTGTCCTGGTTCCCGGCGAAGAAGATGTTTCTATCAGTCGGATGCAGCGAGACGTGATTGGGCTGCAAGGTGGCCAGGGTCCCGCCAATGGATGCCCAGGTCGTACCGCCATCCGTAGAGCGATACACGCCGCCATCGTTGCCGCCGTATACCACCCCTTGCGCGGTCCGATCGTGCACGATGACGTGGTGATCAACGTGAATCTGGCCCTGGTTGTTGTTCGGCCCATTGTTGTTCTCGCCGACGCGCGCGAAGTTGCCGCCCCCATCCTGGGTGCGGTAGAGACCAACGCCGCCGAGAATGATGTCCTCGGGATCAAACGGATTGATCGCAATGACGTTGTCGTAGTTGCACTGGCTCTCGCAGTAGCTGAGTGGGTTGCCCGGCTCTCTGGCCATCGGGTCCGGAATCGGAGTAAGCCCGGGGTCGCTCCAGGTTTGGCCTCCGTCGGCGGAAAACTGTAGGACGACGTCGGAGCCCTTCTTGCCACCAATCGCGATCCGCGATCCGTCATTGGAAATGCCTATTGCGAGGCGTCCGATGTCAGCACCGTTGACGGCTCCACTGATCAGGTTCCAGCTTGCTCCGGCATCGGTCGAGCCATACAGGCCATTGTTCTCCTGGACGCCAAGCGCCGAGTGAAACATCACGTTGAAATTGTTCGGTGCGGCCCTCAGGCCACGACAGTAATTGTTCGCGGTGAGCTGAAAGCTCTGACCACCATCGGTGGAGCGGTAGATCCCTCCAACGGCGTTGTTGGTTTGCGTACCCTCCAGGGTTTTCCCATCCTTTGCGCAGACCACGACCAGGTTGCTGTCATCGGGTGAGACCAGAATGTCAACGATCTGGCCGCTCGCGAACTGATCGCCGCCAATCACCTGCCAGCTGGCGCCTGCGTCGACACTCTTGAGGATGCCGACCCCGTAATAGGAACCGTTGCCTTCCCCGGTGCCGACATAGAAGACGTTGGGATCGTTCGGATCAATCGCCACCGCACCCACCGCCAGTGACGGCTGGTCGTCGGTCAGCGGAGTCCAGCTGGCGCCGGCATCAGTGCTCAACCACGCGCCGCCGGTGGCCGTCCCCAACAGCAATCGGCTGGAATTGGTCGGATCGATGGCCAGCGCACGCACCCGTCCACTCATCTGACCCCAACCCGGCGCGACATTGGAGTTGAAGCCGACTGGCCCAACCAGGGTCCACAGGCTGCCGCTGCTGGCCTTGGCGCGGCCCTGGACCTCTTCAATCTTTGCCGTCTGTTCCAGCGACTTCAGTCGCGCACCGGCCGGGATGTTGTCCAGCGGATAGGCGCGCTGGGCATAGAACCAACTCGTGCGTGCTTCGGGGCCACTCAACTCGGCCGGCACTCGAGGCCGACTGGTGATCCTCGCTGGGGGCGTATCCATGGCGTCCCACCCGGGTCCCCGAACCGACAGCGCGGTATACAGGTCCGGCGCCACCAGCGGCGCGGTCAATCCTGCGATACCGGGATGCATTTCACCGAAGCGCCAGTCGTTGGCGTTGGCTGGGGTCCACCCGGCTGTGACCCCAATGCTGAGCATCAGGATCAGCCCACCGACAGCGGGTTTCCCCAAAGCGACCACGCGATCGGCCGAAGCGTTCTCATCAGCCCGTCGTCCGAAATGGCTCTCAGCCTTGATTCCCATGCTCCACCTCCTCCCATAGAGGAGCAAGTGTTCGCTGTAGAAGGCTGGAATACCTGATCGAACCCTGATTTGTTGCTGATGATGGGCACCTTTGGCGCCGCTGCCTGGCCGAGAGCACTGCGGCCCTACTCGCAACCCTCGTCAGTCGCGGTTGGTTGTTCGGCAACGCAGGCGCCGCGGCTGACCATCACAAGCGAGCGCGATGATTGGCGACGACCTCATTCTGAGTAGGTTCCGGTCGGCCGGCTCAACGGGGTAAACCCATTCTGGTCCGCGCGCCGCATCACCCCAGATTCTCGACACACATGCGTCGGATGGGCATGAGAGATGCGGGCAGCTAGTGTCCCCGAATCAAGTTGAACCTAGTTCAGATCGATTTCGCTCTGAGACTAGGCGCGAGGAGCAAGGCATAGCTTTGCCTATGGCTGCAACTAGCAACGACGAATCAGGGCAAAAGACGCTGAAATAGGTCAGGGTCA
>JAGRJL010000856.1 GCA_020442775.1 Lysobacterales bacterium
ACCGCGCGTGCGATCAACCGCGCGATGGCCAATCGCGATGCGCCCATCGGGGTGCTGATCGCCGAAACCGGCGGGCAGAACGCGATGATCGCCGACTCCTCGGCGCTGCCCGAGCAGTTGATCAAGGACTCGGTGATGAGCGCCTTCGGCAGCGCCGGACAGCGCTGCTCCGCGCTGCGGGTGCTGTGCGTGCAGCAGGACGTGGCCGAGCGCACCATCGAGCTGCTGCGCGGCGCGATGAAGGAGCTTCGGGTCGGTGATCCCGGGTGCTTCAGCACCGACATCGGTCCGGTGATCGATGACCAGGCGCGGCAGATGCTGGAACAGCATATCGAGCGGATGAATCGCGAGGCGAAGCTGATCGGCAAGGTCGAACTGGGAGCGGACCATCAAAATGGCTGCTTCGTCGCCCCACACGCCTTCGAGATCGAATCGCTGAGCCAGCTCAAGCGCGAGGTCTTTGGCCCGGTGCTGCACGTGTTGCGTTTCAAGGCGAAGGATCTGGAGGCGCTGGTGGCACAGGTCAACGCGACCGGATACGGACTGACCCTGGGCATTCACAGCCGAATCGACGCCACCGTCGAGCGAATTCAGTCGCGTGCCCGGGTTGGCAACTGCTACGTCAATCGCAACATGATCGGCGCGGTGGTGGGGGTCCAGCCATTTGGCGGTGAGGGACTTTCGGGAACTGGCCCCAAGGCCGGCGGTCCGCATTACTTGACTCGCTTTGCCAGCGAGCGGACCTTTACCGTCAACACCGCCGCGGTAGGCGGCAATGCCAGCCTGTTGGCGCTTTCGGAGTAGCAGTGGGGTGAACGCCCGCAAGGCGAGCCGATGTATCTGAGCTATTACGGCCTGTCTGAGCCGCCCTTCGCGATCACCCCGGATCCGCGCTTTGTGTATCTGAGTGAGCGCCATCGGGACGCGCTGGCCCATCTGCTGTACGGCGTCGGCCAGGGCGGCGGCGGCGGTTTCGTCCAGCTCACTGGCGAGATTGGCACCGGCAAGACCACCCTGTGTCGACTGCTGCTGGAACAGCTGCCGGAGAAAACCAAGGTCGCGCTGGTGCTCAACCCCAAACTGGGGCCGGTCGAACTGCTGGAGGCGATCAGTGAAGAGCTGGGGCTGGACGTGGGCGACCGCGGCGGCAGCCAGAAGGCGCTGACCGACTTGCTCAATGAGTACCTGCTCAAGGCCTATGGCGAAGGCTGGCGGGTGGTGCTGATCGTTGACGAGGCTCAGAACCTGTCGGTGGAGTCGCTGGAGCAGGTCAGACTGCTGACCAATCTGGAGACCGCCACCCAGA
>JAGRJL010000126.1 GCA_020442775.1 Lysobacterales bacterium
CTGCCGTTTCTGGGCGACGGCTTGAAGCCGGTCCAGCGTCGAATCATCTACGCGATGAGCCAACTGGGGCTGTCGGCGACCTCCAAGCCGAAAAAGGCGGCGCGCACTATTGGTGATGTGATTGGCAAGTACCACCCGCACGGCGACTCCTCTGCCTATGAAGCGCTGGTGCTGATGGCACAGCCCTTCAGCTACCGCTACCCACTAATCGATGGGCAGGGCAACTTTGGCTCGCCAGACGATCCCAAAAGCTTTGCCGCGATGCGCTACACCGAGGCCAAGCTCACCCCCTTCGCCAAGCTGCTGCTGGACGAAGTGGATGACGGCACGGTGGATTTTTCCCCCAACTTCGACGGCACCCTGAATGAGCCGAGCTGGCTGCCCTGCCGGGTGCCGCATGCCCTGCTCAACGGTGGCACCGGAATCGCGGTCGGGATGGCGACCGACATCCCGCCTCACAACCTGCGCGAAATCGTGGCTGCCTGTCTGCATCTGCTTGACGACCCCGATGCCGACACTCAGGAACTGACCAAGCACGTGCGTGGTCCGGACTATCCCACCGAGGCCGAGATCATCACCCCCCGGGATGAGCTGCTGAAGCTTTACCAGAGCGGCAATGGATCGGTGCGGGCGCGCGCCATCTGGGTGCGCGAGCCCGGGCAAATCGTGGTGACTGCGCTGCCCTACCAGGTGTCTCCAGCCAAGGTGCTGGAGCAGATCGCCGAGCAGATGCGGGCCAAGAAGTTGCCCTGGCTGGAAGATCTGCGCGATGAATCCGACCACAAGAACCCGGTGCGCCTGGTGCTGATCCCACGCTCCAACCGGGTCGACGCTGATGAGTTGATGGGTCATCTGTTTGCGACTTCCGACCTTGAGCGCAGCTATAGGGTCAACCTCAACATGATTGGCCTGGACGGCCGCCCCCAGGTCAAGGGACTGAAGGAACTGCTGGCCGAATGGCTGCAGTTCCGCCGCGATACCGTGCGGCGCCGACTCAAGCACCGTCTGAGCAAGGTCGAAGCGCGCCTGCATATCCTTGCCGGCTTGCTGATCGCCTACCTGAATCTGGATGAAGTAATCCGGATCATCCGAACCGAGGACGAACCCAAGCCGGTGCTGATGGAGCGCTTTGCGCTGAGCGACCTGCAGGCCGAAGCCATCCTCGAAACCAAGCTGCGCCACCTGGCGAAGCTGGAGGAGATGAAGATTCGCGGTGAACAGGACAAGCTGGAGATCGAGCGCCGCGAACTGAGCGGTATTCTCGCCTCCGAATCGAAGCTGACCGATCTGATCAAGCAGGAGCTTACGGCCGATGCCGAGCGCTATGGCGACGACCGCCGTTCGCCGATGATTGAGCGTGAAGCGGCCAGAGCGTTGTCGGAGTCCGACCTGATTCCCTCCGAGCCGATGACCGTGGTAATCAGCCAGAAGGGGTGGATCCGCGCTGCCAAGGGACATGAAATCGATCCCACGGCACTGACTTACCGCGAGGGCGACAGCTACCTGGCCAGCGTCAGGGCGCGAAGCACCCAGCAAATGGCTTTGTTGGACAGCAACGGTCGAGCCTATTCGGGGGTGATTCATACCCTGCCTTCGGCCCGCGGCCAGGGCGAACCGATCACCGGACGATTCGATCTGGGTAGCGCAAAGGTGGTCACGGTAATTGCCGGCGAGCCGGGGCAGCGTTGGGTGATGGCCTGCAACTACGGCTATGGCTTTGTCACCGAGTACGCCAAGTTGATGGGTCGAAACAAGGCCGGCAAGGCGCTGATCACGCTGCCAGGCAAAGCCGAAGTGCTTACTCCCAAACCAGTCCCCGCCGAGACATCGGAGTGCCTGCTCGCGGTGGCGACCAGCGCGGGGCACCTGCTGGTGTTCAACCTTGCCGAACTTCCGGAGTTGGACAAGGGCAAGGGCAACAAGCTCATCGGAATCCCCAAGTCCAAGCTGGAGCAAGGGGCAGAGCTGGTAGTGGATATTGCGGTGCTGGGGCCCGGTCAGCACTTGATCGTTCACGCCGGGGCGCGCACTCTTCGGCTCAAGCCAGGGGATTTGGCGCCTTTCACCGGCGAACGAGCCAAGCGCGGCGGCAAGTTGCCGCGCGGTCTGACCAGGGTGGAGGCGCTGCGAACGGAGCAGCCATGAGCGCCAGCCGCGACAGTGACAGCCAGGAAACGGGTAGCGGTCGAAAAAAGGCCGTAAACAAGAAATCCACGGCAACAAGGCCAGCGGCAAAACGCCCGGGACGCAAGCCGGCGGTGAAGCCCAGGACCGTGCGCAGTTCGACCAGCACGCGCGCCGCCACGGCGAAGGCTGCACCCGCAACGCGACGGCCGGCGGCCAGAGCGAAGGCTGCGGCGACCGGGAGCCGCGAAATACCGGCCTCCAACGTGGCCGCGAAGGCTGATGCTTTCGAACTCGCCTGGGAAAAGGCCCAGGCAGCCGCGCAGGCCAGACGCGACAAGCAGCCCGATGCAGAAGTCACCGAGCTGTACAAGCAATTGCTGCGCGACAAGTGCCTGCGTGCCGGCACCCTGGGCGCCGCCACCAGCGTGGCCTCACTGATTCCCGGGCTGGGCGCCATCGCCAGCTTTGCGATCGACGGCATTGGCGACGCCGCCTACACCGCGGAACTGCAGCAGGATCTGGCGCTCACCACTTTCGCGCTGTACGGACGCAAGCCCAACGAAAAGGAGCGGCTGCGGATAGTCGGCTGGATCGCTACCTTCGGTGCCGGCGGCAGTGAGTTGATCGAGCAGGTGGGCAAGATGGTCGCCAGGCAGCTGGCGAAGAATCTGGCTGGACGCCTGCTGCGCCGCGGCTTGCCGTTTGCCGAGGTCGCCTATTCCACTGCCACCCATTTGGCCGGCACCTATTTTGTTGGGCGCCGCGCGCAGCTGTATTGCATAGGGCTGTCCGATGCGGAGTCGGAGATCCTTCTGGAGAGCGAGAAAGGCGTCAAGCTTCAGGTTCGACGAATGAAGAAGCTCGCGCAGGAGTCGGTAGAGGCGATGGAGCAGCGCTTCGGGATGCCCGGACGCACCCTGGCAATCCTGTTTCGCAAACTCACCGGTTCAGACAAATCCTGAGGCGCCCAAATGCGTATCGTTTATCAGGCCGAGTCCATCATTGACGCCCATCTGGTCCGCCATGCGCTGGAAGCGGCAAACATCACCTGCTACGTGCATGGCGAATTTCTGAGCGGCGCGATCGGCGAACTGCCTGCGAGCGGCCTGGTGGCGGTCGCAGTGGACGACGACGTGTGGCCTCAGGCGCGCTCGATCGCCGAAGCAGTCGGCGAGAAGCTGCGCGCGGGCGGGTTTGAACTTGACGAGAGTGACGACTCCCTGCTGACCACCTTCGGCCTGCCCGATCCCGGCTGACAGTCGGCGCGCTCGATCCTCTGGGCGCGAGTCATATTCAAGCGGGTGCCAACCCGAATCGGAATTTGGCTAGTTCTCGCTGCGATAGCGACCGAAACCGACGTTGTCCCAATACCAGTGCAGCTGGAAATCGGGCTCCGACTCGTCGTCAGGGGACGGTAGCCAGCTGGCGCGAATCTCAGGCACATCGGCACTTAGCTCCAGCAGCAGCTGCCCATCGTGTACCGAGCCCTCATCACGATAGAAGTCGGCGGCGCCCATCCCTGGGAGCTGCTCGTGGGGATCGAGCTTGTGTACCGCCCCGGACGGGTCCACACGCCAGAGTTCAAACTGGTAGGCGCGGACGTTCTGGGTCGCGATCGCCACCGACGCGCCTCCATCACGATCAGCGTAGCGCCGCAGCTGCACCCTGCCCTCGCCGTAATCGAGCATCGCGAAATCCAGCCCCGACTCGCTTAAGCGAAAGGGTTCGTAGTAGCCGTTAAGCAGCAGCGGCGTCTTGGCCTTCTCGCTCAGGCCCTCGGTGGTGTGATCGAAAATGGTGGCGGGCAGCTGCAGCAGGATTTCTCGCATCGGCTCGCTGGCAGGATCCAGTTCAGCGACGAAAAACAGCCGTTCGGTGAACAGCTCACTGCTGGCGCTGCTCAGCCAGACGCTTTCGAAGTCCAGCGCCGGCTCGATCAACAACTCGCTGTCTGCGCTGACCACCGGATTGGGACTGACCCCATCGCCAGTCGCGGTCCAGCTGCGCGCCTGCGCATCGGGCGAGGCGCGGCCGGCAACGCTGATCGGACCGCCCTGATGCGGCTGATGGAGAGCGGGAAGCTGCGACTCCAGGGCGAAGAATATGTGCTTGTCCACCGTCGGGATCGCCCGCAGCCGCAGTTCCCGATCAATCCCGTCGCTGTAGCGACCACTCAGCTGCGGGTTTGCCCGCGGCTTACCCAGCCGATTGAGAAACTGCACGCGATCCAGCGTACGCTCGGTTTGCAGTCGCAGGAAGGGGACGGTTCCAGGGCCGTTGATGCCGGCGTCGTCACCGTCCGCCACGAACCAGTCGCGAAACTTCAGCCACAGCCGCTGATTGCGGCGAACCTCGGCGAAGTCCTCCTCGGCCAACCGCTGGCGCAGTTCGCGCCAGGCCGCGTTGAGCGCCTTGTCCGCAGCAGCGAAACCATGCTGCGCCTGGGACAGGCGCTGTTCGGCCACGGCGGTCGCGTACTTCCCCCGCATGCGCACTGACCCTGCCCGGCCGCTGAGCTGCGCCGGCGCAATCCACTCCACCTCACTATCCGACCTTCGTAGGCGGATCTCGACCGGCGCACCTTGCGACCAGCCCTGCCCCCCTAGGCTTCCATCTTCTTGTACTTCCAGCGCCAGAGGCTGAATCAGTGTGTCCAAGCGCCCTGTCGGGTCGATTCGGTGGGTTTGCAGGTAGACCAGATCCTGATCGGAGTCCGCTTCCAGCCACAGCTCGACAGCGCCATCGTCGGAGACGAAATAGTCACTGGCCCCCACCTGCCCCGCCCAGAACACGGCGATCACGACCGCACTCACCTGAACCCATCCGCTTCTGGCCATCTTGCGTAATCCCGTTTCCAATCCGTCTATCAACGCGATTTTGCCGGAGCGGCGGGCTCATTGGCGAAAACGATTCCTGCAAGCGCTGCGCTAGCCGCCCCAGGCCTTGAGCCTCAGATATTCTCTTCGGGTCCTGGGCCCGTAGGTGACGAACTTCGGATCGGGACGATTGAGGTAGTTGTGCTTGCTGATGCCTACGGCGTCACTGCGCAGTTGCTCGCTCACCTCGCTCGACTCCAGCCCATAGATCTTCAGCGCGTTGGCGGCGAAGATCTTGCTCCGCACCACGTCACTCAATGCCGGATACTCAAAGCGCTCCTGGAATTCGGTGGAGATCGCGAAGCTGCGCATGGCCTGGATCTGATCCTGCGGACTGCCATACCAGATCGAATCGGTCCCCCACAGGATATTGTCCGGGCCCAGGTGCTTGAGCAGTTTGCCAATGGCGTGGGCCGCCGAATCGGGGTCGCGCATCAGGAAGCGCCAGGTGGAACCCAGCTCGGCATAAACATTGCAGCCCGGCCCCAGCCCTGCGGCCTTGAGCGAGCTGATCAGCTGATCGATGCCGTCGCTGCGCTGCGGGTCATAGGCACCTTCGGGCCGGCCGATCACATAACCCGAGTGATAGATCAGGAAGTTGATGTCGGGAAAACGCTTGGCAACCCGGCCTACGTCCACACAGGTGCTGTGCTCGTAGCTTTGCGGTCCGAAGGGAATGCCCTTGTGAATCGCAACGTTGCGAATTCCCAGCTGCCTGGCCTTTTCCAGCATGGCCAGACCGACCTCATCATCGAGGAAGAAGCCTCGTCCGTCCGGGCCCCACTGGGTGTAGGTCTTCCAGGCCGAGATCGGGTGCTTTTCGGCCAGCTCGTCCATTCCATCGAGATCACCATCCTGGTTGGGGTTGACCCGACCATGCAGCAACAAGCGATGGCTGCCCGCCATCTGTTCAACGATGGCGGCGGTGGCGGCCGCTTCTTCAATCGTCAGCGGCTCGGCGGCACGGGTGGAGGGAACGAAGCTCAACACCGCCAGATCGGTGTCGGAATCAAGAAAGATGTGACGAATGAACGCGTCCGGCCCCAGACACTGCAGGTGATCCAGATTGCCCGGCAGGCTGGCCGCAGCGCAGCCGGCAGTCTGGGTGAAACTCAAGGGACGCGCGCCATCGGGCAAACCGCGAGTCCACGCCCCGGTCGGGTTCACGAAGTGTCCCTGCACGTCGAAAATCAGCTCGCGCTTGGCTAGTGCCGCTGCAGCGGCCGCCTCGTCCACGGCCGCTTCGGCGGGAAGCTGATAGAGCCCACCCGTTTTGCCGACGCTGGCGAAGCTGCGGTTGAAAGCGAGCAGCGTGGTTGCCGCCCCGCACAGGGAAATCAGGAAATCCCGTCGGCCCTTGCCGCTGCGCCGGGCGTTTTTAGTGGCTTGCTCCAGTGCCAGCTGGCGCGCGCGGTGGTGCACCTTCTCCAGCGGGACCGGAACAAACTCGCCATTGCTGGTGCTGTCGAGCTTGATCGGTAACTGCAGGCCTTCCGGGTCATGCCGCGTCGCCATCTCACTCCCCCGTCGCGATACCAGCTCAACCATAATCGGGTGGAGCGAAGCGAAACAGGGCCGTCAGTCACGCCTGGATTCAGAATCGGAAGGTGTGAATCGGCCCGCTTTCTGCGCAGCCGGCGACCAGGGCGGCAAAATGCTCGGAGATGGCCTCGATACCCTCTTGCTGGAGCACCGGAAAATGCTGACTGGCATGACCCAGCAGCTGCTGCCAGCCCGCGAACATCCGGGCCGGGAAGCGCGGATCGCTGCGACCGCGCTCAGCAGCCCAGCCCGGCGCGAAAAACACCTCACTGGCGTAGCTGCCGCGCGGCTTGCCCATGGCCCCGTTCTGCCAATGAGTCATGCCGATGGACACCACTCGCAATAGGGCTTCACCTAGGTGCTCAGCCAGTCGGTCACGGACCCCCACATCCCCGGAAAAATCGACGTAAACGGTCGGGCGCTGTTCAATCTGCGCCAGCGCCGAGTAGTCCAGCAGCCGCTGATAGCCGCCAAACTCATTGGCCTGCTGGTGGCTCCGGCTCGATCCCAATCCGACTAGCGGCTGGCGGCCGTCATCTGCGAAGGTGTACGCAGCGCCGAGCGCAGTCTTGCTGGCGGCCGAGGAAAAAACCAGTTGCTCGGCTTCGGCAAATCGGGGGTCCTGCAGATAATCCGCCAGCAGCAGACTGGTCATGAACAGCGGTCGCAGCACCACCATCCGGTCGATCTGCTCGTCGGCAAAAAGGGGGTCGCGACCGGCCACCGAATAGCGATGATAGAAGCCAAATGCTTCGGGAATGCCGGGCCGCTGCACCCGGAAACCGTCTGTGGTGGCAGCCTGAGGCCGCAGGATGCAGTGGCTGGCGCTGGGGAAGAAGCCGTAAACCAGGTCACCCACGCGCACCCATTCGCTGCGCGATTGCTGGACCCTCGCGACTCCCCAGATGGGCAGCATCGACCACTCGCCGCCAGCTTGTTCACAGGGAAAGAAGTTGGCGTAGTGAAGCGCGTCGCCCAGCGCGGCGTAGGTCACGTTGTTGGCGCTGAGGCCAAAACGCTCGATCTGCAGCAGCGCTTCTCCGGCGGCAGGCTCAGCCAGAGTGGCTTCCGAACATCGGTACTGGCTGGGCCGATTGCGTGCCACCTCCAGTCTTTGCTGCTCGATCACGGTCATCTATCCGGTACTCCTGGGGCGATTTGGGTGACAGCTTAGTCGCAGAGGATTGCAGCCGAGGGCAATTGGTCGCAATGACTCGCGCAGAGGCGCCGCTATTGGCGCAGGGCAGTCTGCGGCTGCAGGTGCAGGATCCGACGCAGCGGACCAGCGCAGGCCAGCGCCGCGACCGATCCCAGCAAGGCGACCGTGACCAGGGCCACCGCGGGGTCGCCGGGACTGACACCGATCAACAGCTGGCGCATGGCGTTGCCCAGCAACCCGGCCAGCACAAGCCCGATCACCGAGCCCAGCGCCACCGGCATCAGTCCCTGGCGCAGCAGCAGCCGGCCAAGCTGTGCCGATCGCGCACCCAGCGCCAGCCGCAATCCCATCTCCCGAGTCCGCTGCGCAGCTTCCAGGCTGAGCATCGCGTACAGCCCGATGCCGCTGATCAACAGACCAATGCTCCCGAGCAGGCTGGACAGCAAATTGGCCAGTCGCTGAGGGATCAGAGAGAGCATGGAAACCTCCCGCATGGCCTCCAGGTTGGGGGGCGGCAACATCGAATCCAGTGTGTGCAGCTCCACGGCAACACTGTGGTTGAGCTCGGCCAGCGGCCGCCGTGAGCGAATCATCAGGTGCAGGCGATTGCTCGGCTGTTGCGCAACAGGCAACCAGGCAAATGGGGCTCCCTGGGTCGCCAGGCTGGTTTCCCGTCCGTCAGCGGCGATCCCAACCACCCGCAGCGCTTGAGTTTGTTCGCCATCGAACCAATCGATCTGCTGACCCAACGCAGGGCCCTGCCCGAACAGCGCACGCGCCAGAGACTGGTTGATGACCACCACCGGCTCGGCGTTAGCATCGTCCTGGGAAGCAATGCCGCGTCCAGTGATGCGCATGCCGAGGGTCTGAAAATAATGCTCGTCGACCAGGTTGACGCTGGGTGTCAGCTGAGTGCCGTCCGCCTGGAAGGCTCCCAGACTCATGTTCGCCAGGCTCAAGGGCAACACCCGAGACAGCCCGACGCCGTCCACCCCGGGAATCAACGCCAGCTGCTGCTGCGCGCGTTTTGCGAACGCAACCGCTGCATCAGGCTCCAGCCCGGCAGCGCTGAGGTCAAACTCTGCAGACCAAAGCCCCTCAAGCTGAAATCCGGGATCGACGCTGGTGGCCTGCTGCAGGGATCGACTCATCAGCCCTGCGCTTGCGATCAGGGAGACGCTGATCGATACCTGCACCAGCAGGAAGATTCGCGTGGGCCATCGGCGACCGCCCACGCTACCGGCGGCCAGGCCACTCATCTGCATTCTCGGCAGCTGGCGCAGATTGCGAATCGCCGGATACAGCGATGCCAGCAGAACGGTAGCAACGGTCAACAGCAGTGCTCCCGCGATTACCGGGGCGCTGAACGGCATTTGCAGCCGCAGATTGATCGGCACCGGCAAGGAGATGGTCTGCAGCAGGTAGCGACACAGCCACGCCAGCGACAAACCGAGCAAGGCCGAAAACAGCGCCAGCGGCAGACTCTCGGTCAGCATCTGCGCCAACAGGCGCCATTTGCCTGCCCCTATGGCGGTCCGCAGACCCAGCTCCGCGACCCGCCGTTCGCCGGCTGCCAGCATTACGCTGGCCACATTGGCGCAGGCGACCGCCATCAGCAGTGCAATCATTACTCCGAGGATGGTGGCGATGGCGGAAACCGGCTCGTTGACAAAGGCCGGAACCGCGGTAAGCGGGGTGCTGCGATACAGCAGCGGCTTGCTGCTTTCGTTGCTGGCTGCGCCATGGCGTTCCGCAAGTACCCCCAACTCGACGCCCAGCTGTTCTACCGAGGCGCCCTCGGCCAGCCTCCCGCCCACCTGCAGCCAGCTGCTGTCCCGCGCTTCGAACACGCTGATCGGGTGCGCGCCCAGCAAGGGGGCTGCGCTCAGCGGCAGGTAGTAGTCGGGCTCGAGGATCCCCAGATGGCCGTGGAAATCCGGCGCAGTCACGCCGATCACGCGAAACGAGCGACCATTGATGACCAGCTCCCGACCCAGAATCTGCGGGTCCTGCGCCAGCCGCCCCTGCCAAAGGGCGTAGCTGATCACCACTGAGTCCGCCTGCCCGGGGTGGGCATCGTCCTGCGGGCCGAGACCACGACCTGCGGCCAATGAGGCGCCAGTGACCGGAAAATAGCTGCCGCTGACCAGCAGTCCGGTGCCTCTGCTGGTTTGCCCATTGGCCACCAGGTTGATGGTCGCCAGTGCGCTTCCCCAACTTCCGGTCAGGCTCGGCAACTGCTGCAGATCACGCAGGGCTGGATAGGACAGTGGACCCATATCCTGACCGGTGCCGATCTCCACCAGCTGATCAGCGCGGACCAGGCCGGGCATCGGCGCCAGCAGCAACCCGCTGACCGCCGAATGCAGCAAGGTCGCTGCCGCAATCCCGATCGCCAGGCACCCACTGGCCGCGAGATTGACCAATGGGTTGCGCAGACAAAGACGCACGCCTTGCCGAATGTCTGTCCACCAATGCGCCATCAAGATCACCTTCAGCCAGGCAGCGCCAAATTGCGCGCAGGTACAGATACAGTGATGCCCGGCAAGGTTGCAGCGAACCGCCTTCAGCGAGTAGCGCGACATGCCCTGGACGGGTGTGGCTAGTCTCTGCGCGCTGGTTCAGGCCTGATCGAAGGGAAATGCGATCACGTCGGCGATGCTTTGGGTGGATGCCAGCGCCATCAGCAGCCGGTCCACCCCGAGGGCCACACCGGCGCAGGCCGGCAAGCCTTGGGTCAATGCGTCGAGAAAGGCCTCATCCAGGGGCGGTCCGGGTCGCCCTTCACTAGCCCGCCGCGCCTGGTCGGCGAGCAGTCGACGGCGCTGTTCGACTGGGTCGGTGAGTTCGTGATAGCCATTGGCCAGTTCCACCCGCCCCAGATAGAGCTCGAAGCGCTCGGCTAGCGCTGGTTCACCGGGTCCAATCCTGGCCAGCGCGGCCTGCGAAGCCGGAAAATCGATCACAAAGGTCAGCGCTTGATCCGGCAACTGCGGCTCAATCACCGCCGCACGCAGGTAATCAAGGCATTGGTCGCGGTCCCAGCTGCCCGCATTGACTTCCAGACCGAGCAACTGCTGCCGCAACGATTCCAGTTCGATCCGGTGCGGATCGATTCCGGCATGGCGTTCAAACAATTCGGCGAAACTCAGCCGCTGCTCCGGCCAGCTCGATTGCCCGGCGTCAGCGAGCACCTGCTGAACCAGCTCTGCCACCTCGTCAATCAGCTGATGGTGATCCCAACCGGGGCGGTACCACTCCAGCATCGAAAACTCGGGGTTGTGGCGTGAACCGAACTCGCCGTCGCGAAAGACCTTGCCCAGCTCATAGATCGCTCCGGCACCCTGGGCCAGCAGCCGCTTGTGAAAGAACTCGGGCGAAGTGCGCAGATAACGGGTGCCGGATCCAGCATGGTGGGGACCGGAAAACTCGCACTTGAGCGATTCAATCTGCGGATCGGTGTTGCCAGCTGCGCTGAGTATCGGCGTTTCCACCTCCAGGACGCCCCGCGCGGCAAAGAACCCGCGAATCTGCGAGTACAGCCGTGCCCGAAGCTGCAGAGAGGATCGCTGGAGGCCCAGGTTGCTCATTGCTATCAGGGGCGGACACCGTGTTCGGCAAGCAGAGCGAGCAGACCCTCCTCATCCATCACTGGCACCCCCAGCGCTTCGGCCTTGGTCAGTTTGCTGCCCGCTTCCGCCCCTGCAATCACTGCAGAAGTCTTCTTCGATACGCTGCCCGACACCTTCGCGCCCAGACTCTCCAGCAGCGCCTTGGCGCGGTCACGCGGCATGCTCAGCGTTCCGGTCAGCACCATGGTCTGGCCCACCAGCGGCCCTTCCGGCGCCTGCGCCGGCGCATGTTCGGGCCAGTGCAGACCGGCATCTATCAGCGACTGCACCACCTGCTGGTTGCGTTCGTCATTGAAGAAATGACGGATGCGTGAAGCGACTACCGGACCGACATCGGCCACTTCGGTGAGCTGCTCCTCGCTCGCGGCCAGCAGTGGCGGCAATGAACCATAGTGTCTGGCCAGCGCCTTGGCGGTCGATTCGCCCACCTCCCGAATACCCAGGGCAAACAACAGGCGCTCGAGCGAGGTCTGCTTGCTGTGCTCGATCTGCTCCAGGAGCTTTTGCGCCGAACGCTCGCCCATCCGCTCCAGACCCTCGAAATCGTCCTGGCTCAGGCGGTAAAGGTCATCAATCTGATGAACCAGCCCACGGTCCACCAGCTGTTCAACCAGCTTGTCACCCAGTCCCTCGATGTCCATCGCCTTCCGTGAGGCGTAGTGGCGCAATGCTTCCTTGCGTTGGGCGCTGCAGATCAGTCCGCCACTGCAGCGAATCACCGCCTCACCCTCGGCGCGAATCAGCTCCGATCCGCAAACCGGGCATTCGGTCGGAATCGATGGCGGCTGTGCATCTTCGGGGCGGAGCTCCGGGATCGGTGCGACCACTTCCGGAATCACGTCTCCGGCCCGGCGCACGATCACGCTGTCACCAACCCGCAGATCCTTGCGCGCCACCTCATCAAAGTTGTGCAGGGTGGCATTGCTGACCGTGACCCCGCCGACAAACACCGGATCCAGCCTCGCAACGGGCGTGACTGCGCCGGTTCGGCCGACCTGCAGTTCAACCGCCAGCAGACGGGTGATTGCCTCCTCTGCCGGATATTTGTGGGCCAGTGCCCAGCGCGGGGCACGCGAGATAAAGCCCATGGCACCCTGCTGGTCATAGCGGTCCAGCTTGTAGACCGCGCCGTCAATCTCGTACGGCAGGCTGCCTCGGTCCGCGCCCAGCTTGCGGTAGTAGTCCAGGCAACCCTGCAGACCAACCGCCTTGCCCGCCTCAGGTGAGATCGGCAAGCCCCAGCGCCCAAGCTGGGCCAGGGTTTCACTGTGGCGATCGCTGAATGGTGCTCCGCTGATTTCCCCAAGCCCGTAGGCAAAGAAGGCAAGTGGCCGAGCCGCTGCAATCTTCGGATCTTGCTGGCGCACGCTGCCGGCGGCGCCGTTGCGCGGATTGATCAGGGGCTTTTCGCCACGTTCCAGCGCACGTCGGTTGTAGGCCTTGAAGCCAGCCTTGGGCATGTAGACCTCACCGCGCACCTCCAGCACCTCCGGCCAGCCTTCACCCTTTAGCCGCAGAGGAATCGCCCCGATGGTGCGAACGCTGTGGGTGACGTCCTCGCCCTTGGTGCCATCACCGCGGGTCGCGGCCCGAATCAGCACGCCTGCTTCGTAGCGCAGGCTCAGGGCCAATCCATCAATCTTCGGTTCCACCGAAAATTCCGGCTGCTCGATCTCCAGATCAGTCTGGATACGACGCACGAAATCGCCAACCGTATCGTCTTCGAAGGCGTTGGACAGGCTAAGCATCGGAATCGAATGCACAACTTCGGGAAAATCCCCGCTGACCGGCGCCCCTACCCTGCGGGTCGGCGAATCCAGACTCTGCAGCGCCGGATGTTCCCGCTCCAGCGTCTCCAGCTCACGCATCAGACCATCATATTCAGCGTCGCTGATGGTCGGCGCGTCCAGCTGGTGGTAGCGACGGTTGTGCTCGTTGATCTGCTCCCGCAGCGTAGCGACCCTGGCGGCTGGTGAAGTTGTGCTCATCGGGAACCTGATCAGTGGTAAGAGGAACGCTCTAGGCCGAAGCGCAGAGCAGATGTGCGCGGGCGCCAAATCGGCCGCTGCCAGGGAAGGAACAGCAAAGCCTCAACCGCGACTCCGGTAGCTGCCCACGCGGTGCCCGGAGGCGCTCAGAAGTTCACCGACTCCTGGGCCTGCTGCCGATCATACTGACGCATCTCGTCACGCAGGCTCAGAATTCGCTGGCGACCCAGGGCATTGCGCTCTTCATCGAGTAATTGGGCGTCGAGGAGTTCAGACATCCGCTGAGCTGCTGGCAGTAACGTGTCCAGCGCCTCCAGCGCTGAAAGTGGCCCAGGCAGGGTCATGAAGAAACAGACCCCGGGGGTGCTGAGGCGATCCATCGCAGACAACTCGAAGCTGCCAGGCTCGGTCAGATTAGCCACACTGAAGACGGGCCCCTGATCCGGACGACCATCGATCAGACGGTGATAGATGCACTTGTCACCGAACACCAGCCCTGCCTTCTCGGCGGCAACGACCAGATCCTGTCCCTGGATGGTTCCTCCTTCGCGAGCCAGCAGAAACAGCGTCACGATCCGGTCGAAGTCCGAATCCGGTCGTTCTCCGGGCAACTTTTCTGCCGGCCCGGCAGGCTTGGCCGGTTCATCGAAATCGTCGAATCGGCCGGAAGCCTCGGCATCGGCCTGTTCGAATTCTTCGTCCTGTTCGGCTTCGTCGCCCTGGTGAATCCAGGGCTCCAGTCGATCATGTGAGCGGTCACGAGGGTCACGCCGCGCGCTGCTGGGTCGGCCAAAGTAATAAATGCCAATCAGCACGAAGATTCCGACGATCAGCAGCAGTACTCGCAGTTCATTGGGCGACATGGCTAGCCAGGGTCCGCTTGAGAAGTCGTCATCGCGTAGTTTGTCGTCGCTTGCAGCCTCGCGCCAAGCCTCGCAGATCCGGCATGAGCGATCACAGCAAGTCGCCCTCCACTTTGCCCGCCCACTGTCGGCATCGCAAGGGGGCCGCCTGGCAGGTCCACCGCGACTTGATCAACCGGCGCCGCCCCAGCACATCGAGAGGATGGTCGCGTCATCAGCCGGCAACTGTCCGCCGCCGAACAGGCTTAGTCCGGCCACCACCAGATCCACATCCTGCGCAGGGCTGCATGAGTTCTGCAGGACGGAGGCCAATCCGTGCTCGGCGAACACCCGTGCGTCCGGGCTACGCTGTTCGGCGACTCCGTCGCTGTAGAGCACTACGCGGAGGTCTGGGGAGAGATTCAGCCGCTCTGCCACAAAGCTGCTGTCAGCCGATACCCCCAGCGGCACGCTGCCGTGGCTGCTCAGTTCGTGTACTCCCCGGGCATCGCTAACCAGTCGCACGTGGCCGTGTCCGGCATCGACGTATTCGCAGATGCCCCGATTCAGATCGACGACCCCGATCCACGCGGTGACGAATCGTGCGCCGCCGACTCTGGCCAGATAATGATTGCAGCGCGCGGCCGCAACCGCCGGATCGCCGGTTTCCATCAGTTCGGCGTGCAGATAGGCCTGCACTCCGGCCATCAGAAAGCCGGCACCGACCCCTGCGCCGGCCACATCGCCGAGCAAAACCGCTACCCGACCATCAGCCACCTGCAGCACGTCCGCCAGATCACCCGCCACATGTCGGCCCGGGTGAACATGCAGCGCGTAACTCAGACCCCCGAATTGACCGCTGGTTGGCGGCAGAATCCGTCGCTGCACCTCACGAGCCTGATCCAGATCGTTGTGCAAGCGCTCGATCCGCAGGGCCACCTCACGCCGATCCAGATTGCCCAGGGTCAGTCCAGCCAGACGCGACAGGGCATGGGCAAACTCGCAGGCATCGGAGCGACTGTGAACCTGAGTGCCGTCCAGGACTACCCAGAGCATCCCCCAGGGCAGCTGATCCAGCCGCAGCGCAACCGCCAAACCCAGTGAACCGCGTTCGCCCTCGACCTGAACCACGCCACCGGCCATCGCGGCGCTCACCACGTGAGCCGCGGGCTCCAGCGGCAATGACTGCTCGGGGAATCGGGCCAGTTCCTGCAGCGAGCCGTCCTGCGTATAGACCGCCGCAGCGCGCGCGCTACAGCCACGCACCGCGAAATCAGCCACGCAGGCGGCCAGCGCCTCCGCGCTGCTCACATGCGCGGCTGCGGCTGCAAACTCCACCAGCAGTTCCAGACGCCGCTCGGCAACCAGCGCCGGGGCCAGCGTCTGGGTCGCGCCGGACAGGCTGACGTCCACCGAATCGGCACGTCTGCCCTGCCCGCGACTGTGCTCGTCAATCAGTCGAAAGCGCCACGGCCCTACCCGCAGGCGATCATGCTCACGGATGGGCACCGGCCGGAAGGCAGGCAGCGGGTGATCATTCAGGGCGGTACCTACCCGACTACCGAGATCAATCACCTGAAACCCGGCACCTTCGCGCTCGAGCCGCAGATGGTGTCGGGAGATCGCCGGATCGGCCAGAACCAGTTCATTCTCGGGGTGGCGGCCGATGCGCAGGCTGGCGCCGACCAGGATCGAGGGGTCAGCCAGT
>JAGRJL010000127.1 GCA_020442775.1 Lysobacterales bacterium
CCGCTCGGCGGCAGCCAGATCGTGCGGGTCGATCATGAGCGCGGCGTGCTGATCGGCGGTTCGGATCCCAGAAAAGACGGTCTCGCACTCGGATATTGATGACCATGACCATCTTCGAGATCTCGTCGGTCCTGATCGTGCTCGCCGCGGCGTTCGGCTGGATCAACCATATCGTCCTGCGCCTGCCGCCGACCATCGGCCTCGTCGTCATGGGACTTGCGGCATCGCTCGGGGCGATGGGGCTCGACTGGGCGATACCGGGACTGACGCTGGTGGCGGACCTGCGCGCCTTCGTCGCCGGCATCGATTTCTACGAGGCGCTGATGAACGGGATGCTGGGTTTCATCCTGTTCGCCGGCGCGCTGCACGTCAATTTCTCCGATCTCGCCGACGAGAAATGGATGGTGATCCTTACCGCCACGATCGGCCTTTTGATCTCCACCTTCATCATCGGTTTCGCCCTCTACTGGCTTGCCGGCATTCCGTTCATCGTCGCCCTTGTCTTCGGCTCGCTCATCAGCCCGACCGATCCCGTGGCCGTGCTCGGGATGCTCAAGACGATCCGTGTTCCACGGCAGCTGCAGACGAAGATCGCCGGCGAGAGCCTCTTCAATGACGGTGTCGCCGTCGTCGTCTTCCTCATTCTCGCGGCGATCGCCTTCGGCAGTGACGGCGGCGAGACGGGGGTCGCGGATGTCGCCCGGCTGTTCGTCAAGGAGGCGCTCGGCGGTGCGCTTCTCGGTGCCGCGGCCGGCTGGTTCACCTGTCAGCTGCTCGCCCGCGTCGACGAATATGTGCTCGAGGTGCTCATGACCATAGCACTTGTCATGGGCACCTATGCGCTGGCGATGGCGCTGCACATGAGCGGACCCATCGCCGTGGTGCTCGCCGGCCTGCTCATCGGCAATAGCGGCTTCAAATATGGCATGAGCGAACGCACGCGCCTGCATGTGGAGCGGTTCTGGGATCTGATCGACGAGATCCTCAACGCCGCCCTGTTCCTTTTGATCGGGATCGAGGTGCTGGCCATTCCGTTCGAGCGCGAGAGCTCGCCCGTCGTGCTGGCGGCGGTTCCGCTCGTGCTGCTGGCGCGGGTGATCGCGGTCGGCGCACCGATGGCGGTTCTCGCCCGCCGCCAGACCTTCAGCCCCGGAACGCTGCCGATCCTCGTCTGGGGCGGATTGCGCGGCGGCATTTCGGTGGCGCTGGCGCTGTCCTTGCCCAGTGGTCCCGAACGGGATCTGCTGCTGACCGTAACCTATTGCGTGGTGGTGTTCTCGATCCTGGTGCAGGGACTGACTGTCGGCAAGCTGGTGGCCAGCGAAAGCGCTGATGGCCGCTGAGCCGGCAAGCGCGGCGCCGCGGCGCTCCAACGCCGCCGCCGCGGCGCTGATCGGCATTGTCATCGGCGCAATGATGGGCGTACTGGTGGCGACGCCGCTGGCCAACAGCGCGCGGCTGCGCCACGCCTATCCGCGCGCAATCATGAATCTGCTGGAGCGCGATTTCGACACGGTCAGCGAGATCAGCGCCCAGCAGCCTTGCCGCAGCGCTCGTCTGGAGCAGCGGCTGCGGCGGATGCGCAGTCTGGTGGTCGACACCCCCGCGGCATTCGCGGCCGAGGACGATTCACGCTTTCTGGCCGCCAACCAGGCCCTGATCAAGGCCCTGGACGAAGCATCCGGAGAAACCCGTTGCGCGGATCTGGTAGAGGCAGTCAATCGCGTGGATCGCGCCTGCGAAGGCTGCCACGCCGACTATCGCTAGTGTGGGGGAACTCAGAGCGTTCCCCAAAATGCCGGCAGCTCCTGGCTCAGGCGGCGCCGCGGGAAGGCTCGGCCAGTTCCTCGCAGCGCTGATAGAGCTGATCAAACACCCCTTCCAGGGTGGGATGAACACCCCGCAAGCCACCCACCACCGCGGCGGCCCAGTGCAGATAGCGCTGCTGACGTTCAACCGGCCAGCCCTTCGGCGGGCTGGCCAGGATGTCCCGCACATTGCAGATCTTGTCTGCCAACTTGACCAGCTTGGCCTGGGTGGAGATGTGCGGCGCGTGCTCGATTTGCTGCTGTTTGCGCACCTCCTTCGGCAAGCGCTTGTCGTCGGTGACTTCGCCCACGATGGTGGCGATCCGGGTGCCGAAGGCCTGCTCCAGTTCGGCGATCGTGGTTTCGGTGTCCTCCACCGTATCGTGCAGAACCGCCGCGCACAGCACTTCCTGGTCGAAAACCCCGCCTTCGTTGGCCAGCACCTCGGCCAGCGCAATCGGGTGATTGATATACGGAGACGCTGCAGGGTCCTTGCGTCGCTGGTCGCGGTGCTTGTGCGCGGCAAAGGCCACCGCTCGGATGAACTGGCTCATGACTTGGTCGGACTCGATCATGGGCTTTCCTCGTAATTTGACAGGCAAATGATGGCAGTGTTTGCACGCCGCTGACAGCCGGCGTTCACGCCCTGTTGATTTTCCGCCTATCCCAGTCAATTCGGCGTCTAGGGACCCTGTAGTTCCCCGGCTGCAGCCCCTGCCAATAGTCCTGCTTGCCGGGCGACTTGCACGACCATAAAATGACCCAGGTCATTATTCGACTGAGGTCACTCAAGGGGATGTTGATGGTCGACAGCTGGCGTGAACGCAAGAAGCTCGAACTCAAGCAGGCGCTGTACCGAAAAGCGATCGAGCTGTTCGAAAGCGAGGGCTACGAAAACACCACCGTGCAGCAGATCAGTGAGGCCGTGGGCGTCGCCAAGGGGACCTTCTTCAATCACTTTCCGAGCAAGGAGCATGTGGTCAGCGAGTGGTACAACGAGATCACCGCGCGCGCGATCCGGACTGCCAGGGCACACCGCCACGATTCGGCGAAGGCCGCGGTCGCGGCGTTGTTTGCCGACATGTCGGGCCAGGCAACTGCCTCCCCGGAACTGATGATCGTCACATCACGCAACAACAGTACCCCGCTGCTGCTGGATGCGACCCGCCATCAGATCAGTCAGATCAACCATTTCCTGATCGAACAATGCCAGCAGGGCATCGCCCGCGGCGAGATTGAAGCAGAAACCGACCTCGGGTTTTTCGTCGCCCTGCTGACCGCCGTTCTCAGCGGCACATCCAGGGCCTGGTCACTTACCCCGGAACGCTTCGATTTCCCGCAACTGATCAGCGAACGCGTCCACTTCCTGTTTCGCGCCGTTGAACCCGTTTCTGCCAAGAGCTCGCCCTGATGCCGCTGAAGATCCTGCGTTTCGAGCTGCGCCTGCAGCTGCGTCAACCGCTGTTCTGGATTCTCTGCCTGGGATCGTTGGCGGTTGGCTTGGCGCTGGCCAGCTCGGACATCGGGGTACAGATTCATGGCGGTCATGGGATCGGTTTGCGCAATGCGCCGATCGTGGTGTTGCGGTTGATGCCGGTAGTCAGTCTGCTGGCGCTGTTTCCGATGGCCGCCCTGATTGGCGGCGCCGCCCTGCGCGATCTCGAGCTGGACGCGATCAGCCTGTTCCTGAGCAAGCCAATCGAGCCCGTCCAGTATCTGCTCGGACGCTTTGGCGGCGCGATGCTGCTGTCGCTAGGCATGCTGCTTTGTGGAGTCGCCGGGCTGTTTGCAAGCAACTTCATGCCGTGGCAGCCCGCCGCCAGGCTCGGACCGGTTGAGCCCTGGAGCTACCTTTACGGCAGTGCCGTCATTATCGTGCCCAATCTGCTGATCATGGGCAGCATGCTGTTCGCGGTCGCGGCCTGGAGCCGTCGTCAAACCGCGGTCTATCTGGCCGCCGCGCTGATGATCGCGGCGCAGGATGTCACCGAGGCGCTGGCCTTCGGACTCCATGCGCCGCTGCTCAGCAGCCTGCTGGAACCATCGTCAGTGGTAGCCATCGAGATGGTCACCCGATTCTGGACGATGACCGAGCAGGCAAGACTGCTGCCGCCGGTTCTCGGACCCCTGGGCGCCAATCGTCTGCTCTGGATGGGACTGGCGCTGGGGCTGCTGCTGGTGGGCGTCCGACGCTTCTCGGTACAGCCTGCCGCGCGCAGGCGAACGCGTAGAGCTTCGGCCAGCCTGGCTGAAGCAGGACGGGGCAAAGGGCCTTCAATCGCACCCCAAGGGGCCTTCCGCAAGCCGCTGATGCCGCCCGCGTGGCGCCAGTTCCTGGTGCAAACCCGACTGGAGCTGAGCGAGGTCGTCGCCCGCGCGCCCTTCTTGGTGCTTAGCCTGTTCGGACTGATCTTCGTGCTGGTCATTGCCCTGAACATCGGCAGTCACGACGGCATCGCGGCTTATCCGCGCACTGAATACATGCTCCGGGCGATCAACATGGCGGGCAAACTGATACTGCCGCTGATGCTGATCATCTACGCCGGCGAACTGGTGCACAGCCAGCGTCAGCTGCGTATTGCCGACCTCTATGATGCCAGCCCGGTCGCCAATCTGACCCTGCTGGCTGCCAAGCTCACCGCGCTGCTCAGCATCGCCGTGTTGTTCCTGGGCTGCGCCGGGCTGCTGACGGTGCTGCTGCAGCTGGCGCGCGGCTATTACGAGATTGCGCCGGGACAGTATTTGATTGGCCTGGCGCTGGCGCTGCTGGCGCAGATTCCGGTGCTGGCGATCGCGCTCACAGTTCAGCTACTGATGCGCCACAAGCTGACCGCGCTGCTGGTGAGTGCTGGCCTGATTGGCAGTGCGATGCTGTTGCCGCGACTGGGCTGGGAGGACACCACCTACAGGGTCGCGACAGTCAGCGAGCTCCACTACTCCGCCTTCGCCGGCTATGGTCCCTACCTGAAGCCCTATCTGGTCAGCGCCGGCTACTGGCTTGGCTGGTCGATGGCCGCAGTCTGGGCGGCCTGGCTGCTGTGGCCGCGCGGTCGGGACGCAGCTTTGCTGCAGCGTCTGCGCGAGGGCCGGCGCTGGCTGAACCGCGGCAACCAGGGCGCACTCGCCGTGGCGTTGCTGCTGGTGGCGGTCAGCGGCGGATGGTGGATCAAGGCCACCCGGATCGATCACACCTACCTGGACAAGACCGCGCGGGAGGCACGCGCTGCCCGCTACGAGCAGCAATATCGCGTCTACGCCGGGCAGTTGCTGCCCAGCGTGGCGGCGGTATCACTCGATGTGGCGCTCTATCCGGGTCAGCGCGGTGCGCATCTGCGCGGTCGCTACCAGCTGAGCAATCACGGCGACCAGCCGATCAGTCGCCTGCCGTTCACGCTCTCTCCGCAGTGGGTGGAAGGCGCCCTGCCGGTCACCGGCGGGATCGAGCTGACTGATCTGCAGGCGCCCGGTCACCGGATGAGTCTGCGTGACGATGATCTGGGCTTCTACGTGCTGGAATCCGATCAGCCGCTGGCGCCCGGCGCCGGGATTGAAGTGACCTTCGAAGTCGAGGTCGATCATCGGCAATTTCGCAACGGCGCGCAGAATTTCTTGTTGCTTAACAACGGCAGCTTCTTCGCCAGCGGCAGCCTGTTGCCAATCCTGGGCTATGCCGCCGGCAACGAGTTGCAGGACCCGAAGCGACGCAGTCACTTTCAGCTGCCGCCGCTGCGGCGCGCCGCCGTCCGAGGCGACCCCGTGGCCTCGATGCGCAGCTACATCGACGCCGACTGGATCGACTGGGACGCCACCATCTCCACCGCCAGCGATCAGATCGTGATTGCGCCGGGCAAATTGTTGCGCGAATGGCGAGAGGGCGATCGACGCTATTTCCACTTCCGCAGCGAGCAGCCGCTGAGCCATCTGCTGCCGATCATCTCGGCACGCTATCAGGTCAGGCGCGAGCATTTCGAGGGGGTCGATATCGAGCTCTATTTCGACCCGGCTCACGCGGTGAACATCGACCGCTTCCTGCAGATCACCAAGGCCAGCCTGCACTATTTGGGCGAGCATTTCGGCCCCTATCCACATGAGCAACTGCGGATTGCCGAGATCCCCGGCTATCACGGTCGGATCGCATTTTCCTTCGCGCAGGTGATCGCCTTCTCGGAAAGCTGGGGCTATTCGCTGGATCTGAGTGAGGCCGATTACGACCCGCTGGCTGCGGTGCTGACCCATGAGGTGGCCCATCAGTGGTGGAACCACCAGCTGCTGCCGGCCGACACCCAGGGCGCCACCTTCATCGCCGAGACGCTTTGTCAGTACGCCGCCGCGATGATCATGCGGCAGCTGGGTGGCGAAGCCGCGGTGGACCGCTTCAGCGAGATCCATCGGGAGCTCTATCTGCGCGGACGCAGCGCCGAACAGATCGCCGAGATGCCGCTGGCACAGGTCGAGAATCAGGGCTACGTTCACTACGGCAAGGGACCGCTGGCG
>JAGRJL010000128.1:0-3656 GCA_020442775.1 Lysobacterales bacterium
AGCAGCCCGCGCATCAGCATCCGGTGATTGACCCGGACCTGAAAGGGGCCGACCTTGAGCGCCTGGAAGACCTGAAAGATCACCGCTACCAGCTCGGCGTCGAAGCGCGGCGACAGGCTGTCCTTGCCGATCACGTCCACATCGCACTGATAAAACTCGCGGAAGCGCCCGCGCTGGGCGCTCTCGCCGCGGTAGACCCGCTGCATCTGGAAGCGACGGAAGGGGAAATTCAGCTGATGCTCGTGCTCGGCGACATAACGCGCCAGCGGCACGGTGAGATCGAAGCGCAGCGCCAGTTCGGGGTCGCCGCCCTTGTTCAGGCTGCCGGTGGACTGCACGAAATAGACCTGACGCTCGGTTTCGCCACCGGATTTGGTCAGCAGCACCTTGCTCAGCTCGATCGCCGGGGTTTCGATCGGCAGAAAGCCGTAACGTTCGAAACCGGCGCGAATGCTGTCGAGCATTTCCATGAATGCAATCTGATCGAGCGGCAACAGCTCGAGCACACCGGGCATGGTGCGCGGCTTGGTCAGATTCATTGGTCCTCCTGATCGGTGTGCTGTGGCCCAGGGCTTCGGCGCTCGCGCGCGATGGCGAGGCGGCATTTGGGCAGTGGGGGCAAAGTCTAGCCCGGATGTTTGCCAATTTGTGCTGAACCCGGCGGTCCGGCGGGGCGCTCGCGCGTGGTCAGCGTGATATCCGCGGACACCGATCAGGGGCGCTGCGCGGGCCCATGTGCTGTCGACGCGCACACCACAACGACCGCCGGGCCGGATACTCTAGCTCGGCGCCGCGCCGTGCTTTGGCCGGTTCGAGTTGCCCGGCGCCGCCATTCCACCAAACGAGAACGACATGCTGCGTCTGGATCAGCTGGCCACGGTGCCAGTGTTCGTGCTTTTCGAAGTGGCCGAGAGCGACTGGTCGGCGCAGGCCGCCCAGCGGCTGCAGACGCCGCTGCCCAGACCGGGCGCCGAAGAGCTGGGGATGCTGCTGGCGCATGACCTGGGCCGGATTCAGCCGGCGGTGCGCGAAGCCGGGGTCAGCATGGTCGGTGCCAGCTTCGATCCGGCCGAACTGCTGACGCCCGGCCTGCCGGTTTTCGCCGAACTGCACGATCAATACCGGCTGTCCTTGAGCGGCGGCGGTTTTCAGACCCGTTTGCTGTTTCTGGGCGCAGTGGACCGGCAGCTGCCCTCACCGCGACTGCAGCCCGATCCGCAGCGGCCGCCAGCGCCGCTGCGGGTGTTGCCGCTGGCCCTGGTCGGTGACCCCGAGCAGCTGCGCAACATCGATCAGCGGCTGGAAGCGGATCTACTGGAGCGCGGCGAATGCGCGCCGCCGGTGGCGATGGCGCTGGCCAGCTGGTTCGGGGTCAAGATCGCCCACGCTCGCTACATGACCCAGATGGATCTGCTTGCGCTGCTGCGCTCGCAGTACGAGCAGGCCAATCTGGGGCTGCTTTCGGACCTGCTCGAAGCCTGCCTGCTGGATCCGCGCCGCCCCACCGTGTTCGAGCACCCCAGCGGCGCGCACTGGGGCTGGGACGGCGAGCGAGCGCGGATGCGCTTCCAGCCGCTCGATCCGGACCGGCCGATCGCGCAGCACGCACGCAGCCGGCTGCGCATCGAGCGCGCGCTGCAGGTGGGCCTGAAGCTGCACGGGATACCGTGGCAGGCGACTGCGGCGCCCGCTGAACCGGCGCAGGCGCTGCTGGCCGGGCGCCTGCTGGACGGCAGCTTCGTGGTCGAGGGCGAAGGCGATCAGCCGCCCGCCAGCCTGCGCGCGCACATGGATCCGGAGCTGGGCCTGATCGCGGTGGACGCGCTGGAATCCGATGGGCGGATCACCCGACGCTTTCACCCGCTCAACGAACAGATCATTGCCGACCTGCGCAAGCTGTTCCCGGAGGCGCCCATCGAAACGCAGCCGGTGATGATCGAAAGTCACGGGGCGCACTGATGGACGCGGTGCTGCTGAAGCGGGCCGAGCAGACCAACGTGCCCTGGAAAAACGGCGGCGGGATGACCCGGGCGCTGCTGTGCTGGCCGCCCGGCGCTAGCCTGACCGACTTCCGCTGGCGGCTGTCGGTGGCGACCATCGCCCGCAACGGCCCCTTTTCGGTCTTTCCCGGCTACCGTCGCAGTCTGGTTCTGCTGGAGGGCGAAGGCATGGATCTGGACTTCGGCGACCGCCAACAGCGAGTGGATCCGGCCCATCCGCGGGTCGATTTCGCCGGTGAGGCGCGGCTGGACTGTCGATTGCTGAACGGGCCCACCGTGGATTTCAATCTGATGATCGGGGTCGACCAGGGGCCGGCCGAGCTGCACCTGGAGAGCGTCGCAGGCAGCTGGCGCCAGCGCGCCGAGCGCGGACAGCTGTGCGCCGCCTACCTGCGTTCCGGGCAGATGGAAACGCCGTTGGGCGACCTTGAGTCTGGTGATCTGATCTACGGCAGCGAGTTGAGCGGGAGCGGTCGCGCGGAGCTGCTTTGCTTGCGGCTGCCGGTCAAGTGATCGAGCACGCTCGGCCAGATGCTCGGGAGCGCTCGCTGGAACACCACAAACGATCGTCGGGTGGATCCTTCCTCCGGGAACTCTGCTGAGCTTCGCGCTTCAAAGGTGCAGCGCAGCCAAAAGAGCGTCCATGATCAGCTCAGGTTTGTTGTTGTTGGCTTCATCTCATTTTGCGGCCACCTCACCCTCCGATAGAGCCTGCATGCTGGGCGCGATGGCAGCCTACGAAAAGGCGCTGAGCCTGCTGGATCCGGAGCAACAGCACCGGGAGTCTCGGCTGACGTACTTTCGCGAGCGAATGGGGAGAATTCTTTGCGAAGACCAGCTGAGCGGGAAATTCAGGAAGGTCACGCTCGAGATATTCGACGCGGACGTCGACTTCATCTATGTGTCAGTCGAAGTCGAAAGCATGAAGGTCTGTCGCATAAGTATTGACCACAAATGTGAGCGAAATCCGATTGCGTGTCGGGACG
This sequence comes from Lysobacterales bacterium, assembly GCA_020442775.1. Taxonomy (GTDB): domain Bacteria; phylum Pseudomonadota; class Gammaproteobacteria; order Xanthomonadales; family SZUA-5; genus SZUA-5. The sequence goes on from JAGRJL010000128.1 coordinate 2,987, forward strand.
ATTGAATCGCGGTTCCGGCTCCATTGATGCGGTTCGCTGCGCTCACCACATCCTACAGACCAGCCTTGCTTGCGTTTGCCGGTCTGGCGCGACCTGATCGCAGCAACGCGTCAATCGCGAGCCGGTTCGCTCCAACATGAGGCGTGAGCGTAGGCCCCAGAGCGGATCGAATTCAGGTCGGCGCCACCCAGTCAGGGCAGGAGCGTGCTTGCACGCGATCAGATGCCGGGAAGTACCCCGGCGTCACGACCGCCCGAGCCGCTTCGATACGCCAGGCTTTCGCTGGGCCCTGAGCCCTGGGCCCTAGTCCCCAGGCTCTTCAGCCCTTCTTCCCCCGTACCCCAAGACTGGCAATCATCGACCCACTCACCACCAGCACCGCGCCCGCCGCGCCCAGCCAGCCGATCTGCTCCACCGGCACCTGCCCGGGAAAGGCCAGCGCCAGCGCGGCGCCGAAGGCCAGGGTGGACATCGGGGTGAGCGCGAGGATCGCGCTGACCCGCGATGCTTCCCAGTGGTTGAGGGCCTCGGCGAAGCAGCCGTAAGCGCCTAGTGTGTTGAAGGAGCAATAGGCGATCGCCAGCCAGTGCCAGCCGTCGATATGGGCCAGCGCGGTCGGGGTGGCGGTGGGGATCAGCGCGATCGCGGCGACCACGTAGATGAAGCCCAT
>JAGRJL010000128.1:3716-12182 GCA_020442775.1 Lysobacterales bacterium
GCGCCCAGACCAATCAGCAGGGCGCCCACGCCATAGGTCTGCGCATCTCCGGCGCGCCCGCGCTGCTCGAAATAGAACAGCAGCAGTCCGATCACGATGATCGCGAAGCCCGCCCCCTGCGCGCGCTGCAGCTGCTCCTTGAAGATCAGTACGCTACCCAGCGCCAGCAGCAGCGGCGCCGACTGGATCAGGATCTGGGCGTTGCCGGGTGAAATCCGCGCCAGCCCGGTGAGATAGCTGAGGTAGTTGCCGATCAGTCCGACGCTGGCCACGATCAGCAGCAGCCAGGTGCCCTTGCCCAGGCCCACAAAGCCGCGCCAACGGCCGCTGACCACGATCCAGCCGCCAACGATCAGCGCGGCCACCACGAAACGGATCCAGGTCAGGGTCCAGGCGTCGATTTGCTGCAGCGAGATCTTCAGCGCGATCGGCAGCGTGGCCCAAAAGCCCACGGTCGCCAGCGAGAGCCCAAGGCCCAGGCGCCAGCGACCGCTGGTGGAATGTAGCGTGGGCATACGGTGCTCCGCGAGCTCTGGTCTCAGGGCCCAGGGAAAAGGGCCCAGCGCCCAGAACGCGGGCGCTGTTCCTGGGCCCTGAGCCCTGGATCCTGGGCTCTGGCTACTTCTCCGCCATCATCGCATCGCGGCGTGCCTTGAACTCCGATCCTTCCAGCCACTGCGGCCAGCCATCGGAGTCGGCGACGCGCTTGCCAACCGCGTAGAGCAGCTGCACGTCCTGCTCCATTCCGCGCAGATCCCAGTCCGCGGAATACTCGTCGCTGGGCTTGTGGTAGCGGTTGGTGACGTAATCGACGGCCATCTCGCGACCGTATTCGGCACCTTTCTCACGATGGGTGATCCCGCCTTTGGCGTACAGCGCCGGGACCCCGACCTTGGCGAAGTTGAAGTGATCGGAGCGGAAGTAGAAGCCGTTCTCCGGGGTCGGTTCCTGGACGATTACCCGATCCTGCTCCGTGGCCGCGTCGGCCAGCACGTTTTCCAGCTCGGAGCTGCCAAAGCCCACCACCACCACGTCCTCGGTCGGGCCGATCACCGGCAGGGCGTCCATGTTGATGTTGGCGACGGTCTGGTCCAGTGGATAGATCGGGTTTTCCGCATACCAGCGCGAACCGAGCAGGCCGGATTCCTCCAGTGTCACCGCCAGGAACACCACCGAGCGCGCTGGCGGCTCCGGATCGGAAGCGAAGGCCTCGGCCAGTTCCAGCAGCGCGGCCATGCCGGTGCCGTTGTCGATCGCGCCGTTGAAGATGGCGTCGCCCGGGGTGCCGAAAGTGCGACCCAGGTGATCCCAGTGCGCGGTGTAGATGATGTATTCGTCCGGATGGGTGCGGCCCACCACCTTGCCGATCACGTTCTGGCTGTCGGCCTTGCGCACCGCGTTCTTGACCTTGCCGGAGGCCTTGGCGTTGACCGCCACCGCCTGGAATTCGCGGGTGTCGGCGCTCTGGCGCAGGGCTTCAAAATCCAGACCCGCAGCTTCGAACAGACGCACTGCGCTGTCGCGGGTGATCCAGCCGCGCAGCGGCACGACGGGGTCGGAGCCTTCGCCTCGCGGGAGGTCAAACTCGGGGCCGCTCCAGCCGTTGCGCACCACTTCCCAGCCATAGCTGGCACCGGCGGTCTCGTGGACGATGATGCAGGCGGTGGCGCCCTGGCGCGCGCACTCTTCGAACTTGTAGGTCCAGCGGCCGTAGTAGGTCATCGCCTTGCCCTTGAACAGGCTCTCGTCACCGTTGCCAAAGCCTGGGTCGTTGACCAGCACGATGACCGTCTTGCCCTTGGGGTCGATGCCGCTGTAGTCGTTCCACTCGAATTCCGGTGCGACCACACCATAGCCGGCAAACACCACTTCGCTGTCGCTGAGGCTGATTTCCGGGTCCAGCAGCGGCGAGCCCAGCACGAACTCCTCCAGCGGCTTGAGCGCCATTGCGGTCTCGCCCACCTGGAAGGTCAGCGGCTCGACGATCTCACCGCGCACCTCCACCATCGGCACGTCCTGGGTCCAGCTGTCGCCGTTGCCCGGCTGCAGGCCCATCCGCTCGAATTCCTGCTGCAGATAGGCCAGGGTCACCTTTTCCCCCTTGCTCCCCGGTCCGCGGCCCTCGAAGGCATCGGAGGCGACGGTCTTGATCTGGGCTCCCAGATCCGCAGCGGTAATCGCCGCTTCGGTCGCCGGACTGGGGATCGCCGCCGGTTGGGTTGCCTGGGCCGTTTCGGTGGGCGCCGGCGCAGGCGGCGGCGGAGATGCATCCTCGCCACAGCCGATCAGCGCCAGACTCAACGGCAGGGCAGCCAGTAACAAACGTTTCATCGGTCACTCCCTGAGCAAAATAGCTGGCGAGCATAGCAAGGGTGCCAGCGGCAGACGCGTAACATTGTGCGCATCGGACGGTGGTCTCGGGTCGTTTTGAGCCCCTGAATAGCCACACTTTGCTTGTTGTCAACAACAGTGGCTATAATTGCCGGCTCGCTCCCGCTGGAGTGAGCGTTAACTATGCCATCAGCACTGAATTGGAGAGTCCATGCCAAGCGTTAAGGTCCGTGAGAACGAACCCTTTGAGTTCGCCCTTCGCCGCTTCAAGCGTTCCTGCGAGAAAGCCGGCGTTCTGACCGAAGTCCGTCGTCGCGAGTTCTACGAAAAGCCCACCNNAGCGCAAGCGCAAGCTGGCCGCCGCGGTCAAGCGCAACAGCCGCCGGGTTGGCCGCGACGTCACCAAGCGCAAGCGCCTGTACTGATCCACACTCCAACACGGGCACCACAGTGACTCTGAAGCAACGGCTCACCGAGGACATGAAATCCTCGATGCGATCCGGTGACAAGCCGCGCCTGGCTGTCATCCGTCTGATCCTGGCTGCGATCAAGCAGCGCGAGGTCGATGAACGGGTGGAACTGGACGATAGCCAGGTGCTCGGGGTGCTGGAAAAGATGCTCAAGCAGCGCCGGGATTCCGCTGCGCAATACGAGTCTGCTGGCCGTCAGGATCTGATGGATCAGGAGAACTTCGAGATTGGGGTGATTGCCGACTATCTGCCGCAGCCGCTGAGCGAGGCGGAGGTCGATCAGATCATCGCCGAGTGCATCGCCGAATCCGGTGCCACCGAAGCGCGCGACATGGGCAAAGTGATGGCCCTGCTCAAGCCGCGCGTGGCTGGCCGCGCCGATATGCAGGCGCTGGCCGGCAAGGTCAAGGCCAAGCTCGGGGCCTGAACGGTCCCGAGTCTGGTCGCAGCGCTCCTCTCCGCTTCGCACAGTGAGACCCGGCGGTCGCCGCCGCCTCGCGGTCTGCCCGAACGCGTAAACTAGCCCCCACGGTGGCCACCCTGGCTGCCCGATGGCCGCAGCGGCCACGTTTTCATCAAAGGGCTGATCCGATCCCCATGGCTGGCCGCATCCCGCAGAGCTTCATCGACGATATGCTTGCGCGCATCGACATCGTCGATGTGGTGGGACAGCGAATCGCCTTGAAGCGCGCGGGCAAGGAATATCAGGCGCGCTGTCCCTTCCACGACGAACGCAGTCCCTCCTTTACCGTTTCCCCCACCAAGCAGTTCTATCACTGCTTCGGCTGCGGCGCGCACGGCACTGCGCTGGGCTTCCTGATGCAGTACGACGGGCTGGAGTTTGTCGACGCGGTGGAGCAGCTGGCCGGCCAGCTGGGAATGACCGTGCCAGAGCTCAGCAGCGCCCGCGATCGCGGCACCGAAGATCTCTACGCGCTGCTGGCCGAGACCGCCGACTACTACCAGCAGCAGCTGGGCCTGAGCGAGGCCACACGAGGCTACTTGCAGCGTCGCGGCATCAGTCCCGAGATCACCGAGCAGTTCGGTCTCGGCTATGCGCCTGCGGGCTGGGACAATTTGCTCAAGCGCTTTGGCGGCAATCGGCAAAAACTGCTCGCCGCGGCCGGCCTGCTCAGCCAGGGCGATCGCGGCCAGTACGACAAGTTTCGCGATCGGCTGATGTTTCCGATCCACGATCGGCGCGGCCGGGTGATCGCGTACGGCGGTCGGGTGATGGGTGACGAGCAGCCCAAGTACCTCAATTCCCCGGAAACCCAGGTCTTCCACAAGGGCGAGACCCTGTATGGCCTGTTTCAGGCGCGTCAGCGCAAGGGCGGTCTGCAGCGACTGATCGTGGTCGAGGGCTATATGGACGTGCTCGCGCTGGCCCAGCATGGCTTCAGCGAATCGGTGGCGACGCTTGGCACCGCGACCACCCGCAGTCATGCCGAGCTGTTGTTTCGCCAGGCGGGCGATGTGATCTTCTGCTTCGACGGGGACCGTGCCGGTCGCGATGCGGCCTGGCGCGCGCTGGAGTCGGTGCTGCCCCGTTTGACTGACGGCCGCCAGGCGCACTTTTTGTTTCTGCCCGATGGCGAGGATCCCGACAGCCTGCTGGGCAAACAGGGCAAGGAAGGCTTCGAGGCTCAGCTGCAGGCGGCTGTTCCGCTCAGCGAGTACTTCTTCCAGTCGCTCTCGAAGGACGCCAGGCTGGACACCGTTGACGGCCGCGCGCGACTGGTGGAGCGCTGCAAGCCGCTTATCGAACAGATTCCCGACAGCCCCTTCCGCGATCTGATGGAAGCCGAGCTGGCCCGTCGCAGCGGTGCCCAGAGGCCGGCAAACAGCGCCGCTTCGGCGCCACCTGGGGTTGATCGTCGACCGCCACGGCAAACCCGGATGGGTCAGCTGGGGGTGCTGCGGACCCCAGTGCGTGCGCTGATCTCGCTGTTGCTGAGCAATCCGAAGATGGCGGCCGGGGTGGCTCAGCCACCGCCTTTCGTCGGCTTGAGCTTGCCCGGGATCGATCTGCTGCTGCGCCTGATCGAGCGTCTGAGGAGTTCTCCCGCACCGGCCGGCGCGGTGATCGAATCCTGGGAGGATCCCAGGGAAGCGCATGCGATGCGCCGCCTGGCCGAAGTTGAGCTGGCGGGCGCCGAGGCCGACTGGCAGGTGGCCTTCGATGGCTACATCCAGATTCTGGTCGAACGGCTGGATCAGGAGCGCGCCGCAAACATGCCGATGCAGCTGGACCAGCTCAGTGCCGACGATCGGCGGCGCTACCTGGAGCAGCTCTCGGCCAAGGCCGAAGCCGACCGTCGCGGCCGCTTCAAGCTGGATTAGCCTGCATTATTCATGAGCCTTCTACTGCGGCTTCCGCAGGCGCGGTTTGCTCCTTGCTATCGACTCGACGTACTGTCCAGTACGCCTGCGCCGATCGCCCTTGCGCGAACCGCAGCACAGCGCGCTTGCAAAACCCTTGCGACGAATATTCATGAACAATGCGGGCTGGAGTCCTTCTCCACCGGCGTTGATGGTTGTCGCCACAGCCATGCCGGTCTGATCAGCAATCGCCCCGCGGGCAGTCATCCTCAGGCGTGGGTCAGACAGTTCGCCGGCAGTCTGGCGGTCACCGCCAGCGGCAGGTGATCGGAGAGGGTCAGGCCCAACGCCTCGCAGCTTTCCACTTCAATGGCCGGGCTCACCAGCACATGGTCGATCGCGCGACGTGGCCGCCAGGCCGGAAAGGTGGCCGGCGGGTTGCGCTCGGCCAGGCGCAGCCCGCTGCGCTCCAGGAACTGGCGGAAACCGCGGTCTTCGGGCAGGCAGTTGAAGTCGCCCATCAGGATCACGTGGCGATGATCGGAGGCCAGTTCGGCCAGAAAATCCCACTGCTGGCCGCGCGAGGTGGGACCCAGCGAGAGATGAGCGATGATCACCGCCAGGCCCTGGCGTTTGGGGCCGATGTGCGCCAGCAGCGCGCCTCGTCCAGGGATGCGCCCAGGCAGCGGATGATCCTCCGCGTCGCCGATGTGGTAGCGGGAAAGCAGGCAGTTGGTGCTGTGGGCGATCGGGCCGACCCGCCGATTGCGCTGCTGGGTCCAGTAGGGAAAGCGCGCGCTTTCGGCCAGATAGCGCGCCTGATTCAGAAAGCCGCTGCGCAAGCTGCCGCCGTCGGCCTCCTGCAGCCCGACCAGATCATAGTCGTCCAGCCACGGTACCAGCGCGTCCAGGTTGCGCTGCTTGCCGGAATCCGGCCACACGTGCTTCCAGCTGTTGGTGATGTAGTCGCGGTACCGATGAGTCGCGTTACCGGCCTGGATATTGAAGCTGAGGATGCGCAAACGGGCGCCTTCGGCGCCCGTTTGCGGCTCACTAGCGGGTTTGTCTGCCACGATTGGCCGATCAGCTGCCTTTGGCGGCTCGCTCTTCGGCGGCTTTGGCGATCAGGAAGTCGAGCAGGGCCATTGCCGCACGCTCGCTGCCGCCAGCGCTCTGCACGTTGAAGCGATACTTGCCGTCCACGATCATTGCCGGGGTTCCGCGAACGCCGTAGCGCGGCACCATCGTCATCGCCCGCTTGAGATTGGTTTCCACCGCGAAGGAAGTCGCGGTCTTGACGAAGGTGTCCGGATCGATCCCGAAATCCTTGTAGAAGGTACCCAGATCATCCAGGTTGCGAATCGGCTTGCGGTCGCGATGAAGGGCGTTGAACAGGGCCTGATGCGCTTCCGCCGGCGCCTTCAATACCTGGGCGGTGTAATAGGCCCGGGCAAACAGTGCGAAGGGCGCGTTCCATGCGGCCGGCATCAGCACCAGTTCGGCATTGGCTGGCATGGTCTTCTTCCATGCCTCCAGGTGCGGATCAAAGTTGGCGCAATGCACGCAGGCATAGCTGAACACCTCAACCACTTCGACCTTGTCACCGGTGGTGGTGGGCTGCGCCGGGTTGATCCGCTCGTAGTGCTTGCCTTCTTCCCACAGGTTGATGGCCTGAGCCGAGGCTAGCGGTGCCCACACCAAAGCCAGCAAGGAAAGGGCCAACGAAAACAGGGTGAATCTGCGCATTGCGATCAATCTCCTCAAGTTTTTCAGTGCGCCAAGGGCTGCAGCCTTGCACAACCCAGCTGAAGTGGAATTGAAGGCGGCACTGCATCGCGCGAAAGCTTTTTCCAGTCTAGCCGTTCTCGCCGGGCGCAACCGCCCCAGGCCGGCCAGCCGTCACGGTCTGGCGCTTATCTTGTCCGCTTGACCGCATCAGCGGCCGTGCAAACCTTCCAGATAGGAGGCCAGCGCGTCGATTTCCTCGTCGGTCAACTGCTTGGCCACCCCGGCCATCACGGCCGCATTGGGGCTGCTGCCAAAAGCGGCGCCGTCGCGGAAACGGCGCAGCATGTCGGCGCTGTAGTTGGCGTGCTGACCGCTCAGCGAGGGATAGGAAACCAGCGGATTGCCACCGCCGCCCGGCCCATGACAGGCCATGCAGGCGGGAATCCCGCGCGCGGCATCACCGCCGCGGTAGAGCGCCTCGGCCTTGGCCACCATGGATTCGTCGGCGACCCCGGTCTGCACCGTCTGGGTGGCGAAGTAGGCGCCGATGTCGTGCATGTCTTCGCTGCTGAGCACGGTGGCAAAGCCGGCCATGATCGCGTTTTCGCGCTCACCGCTCTTGTACAACTCCAGGTGGTGGCTGATGTAGGCAGCGTGCTGCCCGGCGAGCTTGGGGTACTGCGGATCGGTGCTGTTGCCGTCCAATCCGTGGCAGGCACCGCAAACCGCCGCCTTGCCGGCGCCCGCTTCGGCATCGCCGACCGGGAAGCTTGCGGCTGCATGTTCCTCGGCAGCCCAAGCGGAGCTTGCGAACAGGGAGATAACCAGGCCAGCGAGTAACCGCGCGCGCATAGACATGAATCCTTTGAAGATGGAGAGCAAGCTAACACGACCGCGCCGAAAACTCCCCTTGGTGCGGCGGTTGCCAGCTCACTGGATTAACAACAAGCGTCAAGCCCGGCATTTTCCCATGACTTGCGCGGTGGAGCCAGCCCGAATTGTGAATCCTCCCGTTCAGCGTTCCGGGGTGCCCGATGACATGGGTCCTGGGTAGACAGCCGTGCCTATAATCAGCGCCCCCGTTTCACCTGGAGATCCTCGTGCGCCGATCCGCCGCGATGCTTGCCGCGCTTTCGCTTGTGGTTCCCGTTCTGGGCCTTGCCCAGGATCCTGGAACCCTGCTGCTGCGCTTTCCCGACCTGTCCGCAACCCAGGTCAGCTTCGTTCATGGCGGCGACATCTATGTTGCCCCACGCGCAGGCGGCCAGGCGATCCGCCTGACCAGCCACAGCGGCGAGGAATTGTTCCCCAAGTTTTCCCCCGACGGCCGCTGGATCGCGTTTTCCGCCGAGTACTCGGGCACTCGCCAGGTCTGGGTGATGCCCAGCGCCGGCGGTCAGCCGCGGCAACTGACCTATCGCAATGACGTCGGGGTGATGCCGCCGCGTGGCGGTTGGGACTACCGGGTGCTGGACTGGACCCCGGACGGCCAGAACGTGCTGGTGCGTATCAACACCACGCCCTGGGGCGAGCGCAGTGGTCGGCCCTATCTGGTCCCGGTGGCCGGTGGCATGGAGAGCCCATTGCCGATGCCCGAGACCGGTGGCGGCTCGCT
>JAGRJL010000128.1:12221-17859 GCA_020442775.1 Lysobacterales bacterium
TGGAAGCGCTATCGCGGGGGGCGCGCGCAGGATCTGTGGATCTATGACTTGAAGGCCAACACCTCGGCGCAGATCACCAATCATCCGGCCACCGACAACCAGCCCGCCTGGGTCGGCGACCAGATCTATTTCAGCTCGGACCGCGACTACACCCTGAATCTCTTCGCGATGCCGGCTGCTGGTGGCGAGGTGCGCAAGATTACCGACTTCAGCGACTACGACGTGCTGTGGCCCAGCGGCGGCCCGGACGGGGTGGTATTTGAAGCCGGCGGCGCGCTGTGGGTGCATCAGCCCAGCAGCGGCACCACCCGGCAACTCAAGATCAGCGTGGCCGACGATCGCGCACAGGCGCTGCCGCGCTTTGTCAAGGTGGCTGAACAGATCGAATCCTTTGACATCGCGCCCAACGCCGAACGAGTGCTGTTTGCCGCGCGCGGCGAGTTGTTCACCCTGCCGGCCAAGCACGGTGAGGCTCGCAATCTGAGCAACACGCCGAATGCGCGCGAAATCTCCGCGAGTTTGTCGCCGGATGGTCAGACCGTGGCCTATCTGTCCGATGCCAGCGGCGAGTACGAACTCTATCTGCGCGCCTCTGACGGCAGTGGCACACCGCGCAAGCTGACCAGCGACGGCGATATCTGGCGTTTCGCCCCGGTCTGGTCGCCCGACGGCCAGCGCCTGGCCTATGCCGACAAGAAGCTGCGCCTGCGTTACGTGGAAGTCGGCAGCGGCAATACCGTTGAGGTTGACCAGATCGACACCGGCAACGAGATCACCGTCTATGTGTGGTCGGCCGACTCCAGGGCGCTCGCCTACGTCACCACCAACGCCGCCGGGATCGGCCGGATCTGGCTCTACGACACCGTGGGCAAGCGCAAGCACGCGGCCACCGAGGCCGACTATAACGCCGGCAATCCGGCCTTCGATCCCGAAGGTCGCTATCTCTATTTCACCTCCGATCGCGACTACAACATGGAGTTTGAAGCGGTCGAGTTCGATTACATCTATGTGCGTGCGCAAAAGCTGTTTGCGGCCAGTTTGCGAGCCGATGTGGAGCCCGCGGTCAAGCTGCGCAGCGATGAGATTGCAGCACCGGATGGGGAGTCCAAGGGCAAGGACGACAAGGGCAAGGACAACAAGCCCGCCGCGATTGATTACGCCGGCTTGATCGACCGCACCGTGGCGCTGAATGTGGGCGGCGGCAACTACGGCGGCCTGCTCGCCTCTGCCGAGGGCCTCTACTTCCAGTCGGCACCATCCCAGGGCGCGCCGCCGGAACTGCATCTGTACAAGCTGGACGAGGGCAAGAGCGATCAGGTCGCCGCGGGGGTCACCAGCTACGCGCTGTCGACCAACGGCAAGAAGCTGCTGCTGGCGCAGGCTGGCAACCAGTATGTGCTGGCCGATGCCAAGTGGAAGACCGACCTCAGCGGCAAGCTGGCGATGGACAAGCTGCAGCTGCGGGTGGATCCGCAGGCCGAGTGGGCGCAGATGTACCGAGACGGCTGGCGGATCCTGCGCGACTGGTTCTACGACCCCGGCATGCACGGCAATGACTGGGAACAGATCTATCAGCGCTATGCGGCCCTGCTGCCCTACGTCAGCACCCGTGCCGATCTGGACTATTTGTTCAGCGAGGTCGCCGGGGAAATGAACGCAGGGCATATCTACGTCCAGTCTGGCGATCAGGCCCGGCCCGAGCGGCACGCGGGCGGGCTGCTGGGTGCCGAACTGGCGGCCCATTCGTCGGGCTATTTCCAGTTCAGCAAGGTTTACCGTGGCGAAACCGGAATGGAGATCTACCGCGCGCCGCTGGATACCCCGTCGACCCGGGTCACTGCCGGTGAGTATCTGATCGCGGTGGATGGGGTCGATGCACGGACGGTGAAGAATGCCTACGCGCTGCTGGAGTACAAGGCCGACAGGCAGGTGGAGCTGAAGGTCAACGATCGACCCAGCGCAGAGGGTGCCCGTACGCTGCTGGTGAAGACCATCGACAGCGAAGTTCAGCTGCGTTACCTGGACTGGATCGAGAGCCGCCGCGCGCTGGTCGACCAGCTGTCCGACGGCCGCATCGGCTATGTGCACTTGCCGAACACCGCGGTGGACGGCAACCGCGAGCTGATTCGCCAGCTGCTGCCGCAGATCAACAAGGATGCGCTGATCATTGACGACCGTTACAACGGCGGCGGCTTCATTCCCGACCGGATGATCGAGATGTTGGCGCGCAAGCCGCTGCACTACTGGAAGCGGCGCGGGCTGCAGCCGCAGGCCAATCCCTTCATCTCCCATCCAGGGCCCAAGGCGATGCTCATCAACGGTCAGTCCAGCTCTGGCGGAGACGCGCTGCCCTACTACTTCCGCAAGCTGGGCCTGGGGCCGCTGATCGGTACCCGTACCTGGGGTGGATTGATCGGTATTTCCGGCAACCCCAGCCTGGCTGACGGCGGCCAACTGCTTGCCTCGACCTTCCGTTTCCTCGCCAATGACGGCCAATGGGCAGTGGAGAACGAGGGGGTGTCGCCGGATATCGAGGTGGTGGATGCGCCGCACCTGCTCGCGGCCGGGAAGGATCCGAGTATCGAAAAGGCAGTCGAGGTGCTGCTGGCCGAGCTGGCCAAGGGTGTGCCTCAGGCACCAACCGCGCCACCGGCACCGACCAATTTCGGTCGGTAGCGGGTCAAAGAAAAAGGGGTCCGGGATTGCAGTCCCGGACCCCTTGGCAACACTGGCTCAGAAGACTTCCAGATCCCCGCGCTCGACCGGGGCCACCGGTGCCACCGGCGGGGGTGGCGGTGGCGGCGGACTTGGCGGCGATGGCGGTGCCGGTGGGGCAGGCGGTACTGGCGGCACCGGGGCGACCGGCATGAACACATGCTTGGGCACGGTGACCGCCAGGTTGACTCGCTCGCGCTCGCGCCACACGGTGACCTGCTGCGAGGTGCCCGCCTCGCCGTCGCGCAGCTCGCGCCAGGCCTGACGAGGGCTTTCGACCTTGTTGCCGGCCACCTCGAGAATCACGTCGCCGGCGTGCAGATCACGGTAGTCGTCACCCTCGCTGGCCAATACCAGCACACCGCGGTCGATACCAAAGTAACGCCCCAGATCCTGATTGAGCGCCGACAACGACAGGTTGCTCTCGTCACCGCTCATCTCGATCCGGTGTACCCCCGGGCCCTGGCGGCTGATCATGCGCAGCCGAATCCGCTCGGCTCGCTCGGCTTCGCGCGCCGCACGGACCTTGTCCCGTTCACCGCGTGCCCGCTCGCGCTCAGCGCGGGCCGCCTGGCGGGCCGCTCTGGCCTGCTCCAGCGCCTCTGCGGCACGCTCGCCCTCCAGTCCGGCCGCGGCCAGCGCTGATTCCACCTGATCGGCCAGTTCGTCTGCCCACTTCTCGTCGAATTCGATGTCGATATCGGGGATCTCGATATCGATATCTGGGAGCACGATCTGTGGCATCCACAGGCCCTCTTCGCCATCACCGGTGCGGAAGCTCCAGCTGTGCGACTGCTTGGGCCGAACCGAACGCTCGATCCGCTGGCCATCGCGAATCAGGCTCAGCCGCACCTCGCGATCGACGCTCAGGTCGCGCAGTGCGCCGCGCGCAGCGACCAGTCCGGTGCGGTCGCTGTCGACGATTGCCGCGCCGTCTATCGCCACGATCCGGTCGCCGCTGCGCAGACCTGCTTCACTGGCCGCGCTCTCGGGGGTGACCGCGGCGATCCGCGCACCCGGTTCACCGCTCTCGGCCAGCACCACGCCAAGCACCGGGCGCCCTTCGCTGCTGAAGCTGAAATGGCGGCCGCGCAAGTTCTCACTGCCGATCTCAGCCGATAGCTCGGCGACTTTTCGCGAGGCCTCGCGCAGCTGCTCCTTGGCCTCGGCCAGCTCACGCCGAACCTGCTCCCGTTGCTCCTGGCTGACCCGCTCGTCCTGGGCTGCCAGTGGGGAGATCCACAGCGCCGCCACGGCCAACCCGCAGGCGATCCAGCCGACCCGGGGAAATTTCATCTTGTTCATTCTTTGCTCCTGGCCCAGACCGGACCTGATCAGTTCAGTTGTACCCATTCCACGCCGCTCCCCAACGGCATCCCTCGCGACTGCTCGGCCAGACCGGCCAGCAGCGCCACGCGTTGTGTCCACAATTCCACTCGCTCGTCCTCGTCCGGCTGCGCCGCCAGGTCGGCATCGACCCGATGCAGCGCCGCCTGCAGGGTCTGTTCGACCCAGGCCTGATCGTCGCCATAAACCTGATCGTTGGGCTGTTCGCTGAGCAGCACCCGCTCCAGGTCGGCCGAAGCCGCCTGCAGCCTGGCCAGTTCACTGGCGTTCGGATCGGGCGCCGGCGGCTGCACATTCAGCGCCACCTGGGGCACACCCTGATCGGCCACCGGAGGGCGCTCGCCCAGCCAGAAGAACCACAGAAACAGCATCGCGCTGCAGGCGGCCAGGGCCAGACCGGCCTGCCAGGCCGGACGCCGGATCCAGTGCCGTCGCTGATTCAGATCGATAATCGTGGGCGCGCTATCCAACTGCGCCAGCGTATCCATCACCCGCGCCTGCAGCGCCTCCGGCGCCGTCGCCAGCGGCAGCTCCTGCAGCTGACGCCGGATCCCTTCCAGCTCTGATTGATTGGCCATCGTCTGTCTCCTCAACTCATCCACTGACGCAGGCGGCCCAGACTGCGCGCCACCTGCGACTTGGAAAAACTCACGCTCTTGCCGAACATCTCGGCGATCTCCTCGTGCCCGTAGCCCTCGGCCAGGTGCAGCCACAGCACTGTCCGGGTTTGCGCCGGCAGCCGCGCCAGCTGGCGGTTGAGATCACATCCGGCGCTGGGGTCCTCCTGCAGCGCGGGGGCGTGCTCTTCCAGCGCCGCGGCACCCAGCTCCGGTCGCTGCTTGCGCACATGGGCCACCGCCACCCGGGCGACTATCTGTCGCAGCCACAGGCCAAAGGGCGCCTCGCCGCGGTAGCCCTTGAGCCCGCGCAGGCCGTTGATGAAGGCATCATGGGCCACATCCTGGGCCTGCTCGGCGCAGCCGGTGGTGCGCAGCGCCAGGGTGTAGACCGCGTCGGCGTAGAGCCGGTAGATCTCACCCTGGGCCTGGCGATCACCACCGCGAGCCGCTGCCAGGATGGCAGCCGGCAACGGCTGCCCAAATCCTGCCTGGCCACGAACCGCGGCCGGGGCCGCATTCATTGCTTCGATGTATCCGCCATCACCCACCACTCCGGGCCTGCTCAGTATGAATTCAATCTACAAGGAGCACTGTTGGGGCGAAACGGTCGCAGCGATCGCAGCGGTCTCCATTCGGCTCCCGCTGAACCCTGAGGAGCACTTCCGCGCGACCCGATATCGACGGCCGCCGGCGCTTTCCGCTAGCCCGGATTATTCATGAACCTTCTACTGCGGCTTCCGCAGGCGCGCTATGGCGCGGTTTGCTCCTTCTGATCGACTCGACGTACTGTCGAGTACGCCTTCGCCGATCTTAAGGTCCGCGAACCGCACCACAGCGCACCTGCGAAACCCTCGCGACGAACATTCATGAATAATGCGGGCTAGTGTGGTGTCCCAAGATTACCTTGACCTATTTCAGCGTCTTTTGCCCTGATCGTTGCGCGTCGCAGCCATAGG
>JAGRJL010000129.1 GCA_020442775.1 Lysobacterales bacterium
ACGAACAGTCGATAGGCGCCGGGCATCTGCGGGGCAAGGAAATCGACCACGCCTGGCGCGGGCGCAGTGAAGCCCACCGGCACCGCCGGCGGGATGCTTTCTGGATCACCGCCGATGCTCTGCGCGCGACTTTCCTCTCGCACCTGCCATTCGATGCTCAGCGGGTCGCCGTCCGAGTCGCTGGTGTTGATCCGAGCGTGATAGCTGCGCCCGGCACGCAACCGGGTGTTGAGCGGCATGTTGATCCCATCGATCTCGATCGCGCCTACCTCCGGGCTGCGATTGGCCGGCCAGCTGCCGGTCCACAGCGCCTGCATCGCGTCGATGCCCGGAGTGGACTCGCCGCTGCGCAGGAACAGTCCATACCAGGTCGGCGTGCGCTCCTGCTTCTGCCCCCACAGGAACACAAAGGAGCCCAGGCCCTGGGTCTGATCGACGGCGATGTGCTGCTGGTAGCGATCGCGCAACAGCTCGGCCTTGCGGCTGCTGTGGTCCTCTATCGGTGCGCCCCAGGGCGTGGTCGGGACCTCCCAATGGCCGGTTGGTCCCCATTCGGTCACCAGATACGCGCCGGTCCAGCCGCTGCTGTCGAGCTTGGCCTGGAGGTTTTCAATATCGCCATAGAGCTGAATGCCGATCAGATCCAGTCTCGGCGCGCGCAGCTTGAGCTGCTCGATCAGCGGTCGGTCGATCCCGGCCAGAGTGGTCATCACTGGGTGGTGGGGGTCGATCTGGTGGATCATCGTGGCGATCTGGTTGATCGCGTCCCAGACTTGGGGATTGCTCGATTCCAGGTTGAGCTCGTTGCCGGCCACCCACATCAGCAGTGCCGGATGATCCTTGTAGCGCTGCACCTGCGATCGCACCTGCGCCAGCTGCGCGGCGACGGCGGCGTTGTCGCTGTAGTTGAAGCCGTGACGTTCACTGCCCAGCTCAATGCCCAGCGCCACCATCAATCCGTGTTTGTGCGCCTGATCAAGCAGGTGCTTGGCGTTGTCGCTGCGCCAGGTGCGGAAGGCATTGCCACCGCGCGCGGCCAGCTCCGCCACGCTGCCGCTTTCCAGCCCGGCGCCCTTGACCCGTAACGGCGCGCCATTGACCAGCAGACTAAAGGCACCGCCGTCGCCGACGATGCGCACAGTCGCCGGACCGACGACCGGCTTGGCGACCGGTTGGACCGCGCCAGCCTTGGTGCTCAACAGCAGGCCAATCAGCAACAGCCAGCGCCACTCGGTTCCCTCAGAACGAAACTGCCAATCCCTCATCAGCGCCTCCCAGCGATCCACAGATCCC
>JAGRJL010000130.1 GCA_020442775.1 Lysobacterales bacterium
AAATCGGCGGGGCCGGTGGCGATGGTCCACATTCCGTAGCCGACCAGCAAAAGGGCCAGCAGCCCCGCGACAGTGGGGATCAGCGATCGCCAGCGGCTGGATGGTGCCCGGGACGGCATCATTGCCTCGGACTTGCGCTGCTGCGCGGATTCCGCTGGCGGCGCACCCAGCGCGTGGCGGGGCTTGCCGCCGGCTTCAATCGCGGCCAGGTCCTCCACCAGCTGCTCCGGATTGGGGTAGCGCCGGTCGCGCTCGCGGTGGGTCATCTTGCGAATCACCGCGACCACATCGCCCGGCGCTTCCAGCGCCAGCAAGCGCTCCACCGGCACATCGCGCAGCAGCAATGCGGACATCACCGACATCGGATTGGCGCCCTGATAGGCGCGCTCACCGGCGATCATTTCGAAATAGGTCAGGCCTAGCGAGAAGATGTCGCTACGGCCGTCCAGCGGCTGATCTCCCGCCGCCTGTTCCGGCGACAGATAGGCCGGTGAGCCGATGATCATGCCCGATTGGGTCAGGGTGGAGTCGACCACGCTGTCTGCGCGAGCCAGCCCCAGGTCGGCGAGCTTGGCGGTGCCGTCCGCCAGCAGCATGATGTTGCCGGGCTTGATGTCGCGATGAACGATCTGGTGCCGGGCTGCGTGTCCCAGGGCCAACGCCATCTGCGCGGTGATCGCGGTGGCCTCGCGCCAGGGTAGACGCCCGCGCCGGCGCAGCACCTGCTCGATGGACTCGCCGTCGAGAAATTCCATCACGAAGTAGTAGACGCCGCTGGCGACGCCCGCGTCGATCCCCGCGACCACATTGGGATGGGACAACCTGGCCACCGCGCGCGCCTCATGCAGAAATCGCTCTCGCCCTTCGGCTTCCGCTGCGAATCGCTGGCGCAGGATCTTGAGGCCAACCAGGCGATCCATCGACAGCTGGCGCGCCTTGTACACCGTTCCCATCCCGCCTTCGGCGATCTTGGCGATGATCTCGTAACCCGGAATCTGGATGCCGCCGCTGCCGCCGGATGCGGCCTCCAGTTCTGCCCGCTGGGCCTCGCTCAGATAGCCCTTGCGCACCAGCAACTCGCCAATGGAGCTGGCCAGCCCGAGCTCCAGCAGGGTCAGATGCAGGCTCTGGCATTCATCGATCTGCGCGGCGCTGACCCAGCCTCGCTCTATCGCCAGGGTCTCCAGGCTGGGCTTGGAAAGCACGGTGGTTTGATCGGT
>JAGRJL010000008.1 GCA_020442775.1 Lysobacterales bacterium
CGCGAAGGCGAGCTGATCGATCGCTTCCGCCTGATCAGGGTGCTCGGCGAGGGTGGCGCGGGGGTGGTCTATCTGGCCGAAGAGGTCGATCAGGATCTGCACCATCAAGTGGCGCTGAAGCTGCTCCATCAGCGCTACGGTCCGGACGACCCGACCCTGACCCAGTCGCTGCACGAGCGTCGACTGCTGGCCCGGCTGACCCATCCCGGCATCACCCGCTATTTCGGCGCCGGCGTGACTGGCGACGGCCTCTGCTACGTGGTGGTGGAGTACATCGAAGGACTGCCCATTACCCGCTATATCCGCGAGCAGCACTGCTCGGCCAGTGAGGCCCTGCGACTGTTTGCGCAAGCCGCCCGCGCGGTGCATCACGCCCATCAGAATCTGATCATCCATCGCGACATCAAGCCTTCCAATCTGCTGATCGACGCCCGACACGGCCTGCCCAAGCTGCTCGATTTCGGGATTGCCCGGGATCTGGAAGGGCGCAGCGAAAGCGAGGAAACGGTGGTTTTTGCCTACACGCCGGCCTATGCCAGCCCGGAACAGCTGGCCGGCTCGAGCACCATCGGCACCCCCACCGATCTCTACTCGCTGGGGCTGGTGCTCTACGAGATTCTGCATGGTGAGCTTCCGGTGGTCGCCGATCAGGGTCATCCGGGTGCGCAGCGCGAACAATTGCGCAAGCTGGCATTTCCGCCGCTGGGCAGCGGCAGCGGGCTGTCACTGGCGGGTATGGGTTCGGGACAGCGCGCCGATCTGGATCTGGTGCTGCGCCGTCTGCTCGCCTTTCATGCTGAAGACCGCTACCCCAGCGCCGAGGCCCTCGCCGCCGACATCGAGCGGATCACCGACAACCAGCCGATCGGCTGGGGGCATCACGCCTGGAGCCGCCGCGCCTGGCGGCTGCTGGCGCGCCATCGGGCGCTGAGCATCACTGCGGGGCTGGGTTTGCTGATGCTGTTCGGTGGTCTGCTGGTCTACGCGCTGCAGGCACGCGATCTGGCCCGGCAGGCAACCCACCTGGCCTCGGTCCGCAACGTGCTGGAGGATCTGCTGACCCGCCCGGATCCGTTGCGCCGCGGCAACACCGTGACCCTCGCCGAAACTCTGGACGAGATGGCGGCGCAGCTGCTCGACGATCCGGCCGTTGACGCCGAAGTGAAGGCCGACATTTCCTCGATTCTGGGGCGCTCGCTGCTGCGCTTGGGCGAGATCGAGCCGGCCCAGGCGCTGCTGGTCAGCGCGCGTGACTACTATCAACAGCTTGGCCCGGAATCGAACCAAAGCGATCGTGTTGCTGCGGATCTGGTGCTGGTGGAGATGGAATTCGGTCGCTATGGGCATGCTCGCGACGCGGCCCAGGCGCTGGTGCAATCGCTGGAAGGACGCCCCGAGGTGGATCCCGAACGGCGCGCCAATGCGTTGCGGATTCTGGCCACCGCCCAGATTCATGCCGACAACGATCTGGAGGCGGCGGCGGCGAACGCCAAGCGAGCCCTGCAGCTACTGCAGTCGGCCGGCCTGGGTAGCTCGGCCGAAGCCGATTCGGCCAGGACCGTGCTCGCCCTGGCGCTGTCGCTGGCGGGCAAGCTGGATCAGGCCGAAGCGATTCAGGCGCAGGTACTCAGCGAAGCGATCGACCGCCACGGCGAGCAGTCCGGGCAAACCTTCGATCCGCGCAACAATCTGGCGCGGACCCTGCAAAAAATGGGTCAGCCGGCGCGTGCCGAGGCGCTGCTGCTGGCCAACCGCGACCTCGCCGAGGCCCTGTTTGGCGCCGACGCCCCGGACACCCTGATGGCGCAGAACAACCTGGCGTTGAACTATTTTCAGCAGCAGCGCTATGAGCAGGCGGTGCCGCTGATGCGCGCGGTATACCAGGGCCGCCGTCGGGTGCTGGGACCGGATCATCCGCGCACGCACATGGCGGCCTCCAATCTGGCCGACGCCCTGCTCAAGGTCGATGAGATCGATGAGTCCTGCGCTCTCAGCCGGGCCGCCGAGCAGGGTCTGCACAACAACCCCGATGCTGCTCGCCATTTGCGCGGACACCCGGCCAAGGTCCACTCACGCTGCTTGAGCGCTCGCGGCGAACTGCCGCAGGCGCTGTCTGAACTGGATCAGGTGATTGCCCTGTGGGAGGCCGAGCTGGGTGCCAGCCATCTGAGTACGCTGAGCGCGCGGCAGGATCGGGCGAAGCTGCTCGCGGCGCTGGGTCAGTACGACGCCGCATTGCGCGAGCTGGAGGCGCTGATCGAGATTCGCTCGGCGCACTATGGCGCCGAGCATCCGGCCAATCGGGAAGCACTGGACCTGCGCCAGCAGATTGAGCAGCGGCGCGGTCCCGCCCCTTCCTGATCGGTTTCAGTCAAAACCGTCGGCGAAGATCGGATCCGGCAGCGGTCCGCTGCTGATCTCGAACTGTGCCAGTCCGCTGGCGGCGGCGCTGCCGCCATCCAGTCCGGTACCGGCAAAGAACCCGGCAACGATGAGCTGATCATTGATTAGATGCAGCTGGGTCACCTCGCCTCCCTCGCCGCGGGTGTCAAAGACGCCGCCATCGAAACGATCGGCCCAGCTGCTGCCGTCAAAGGAGACCAGGCCGCGACCGCCATCAACCGTACCGAAATCACCGCCCACCACCAGCTGTTCAGCGCCAGTGGGGAGCAGGCGACGCAGCTCCACCAGTGCACTGGGACAGGCACCGTCGATGCTGGCGCAGAAGCTGGGCATCGCCACCCACTGCTCGGTGGCGCCGTTCCAGCGCGCCAGTGCAGGCTGCGCCAGACCGCCGGCAGTAGTGAAACGGCCGCCAAAATAGACATAGTCGCTGCGCTGCGGGTCCACGCCAATCACGCTCACGGTGCCATTGAGACCGAAGCCTGCGCCGGCATCTCCGAGGCTGTTCCAGGTCGCGCTGGGTACATCGAAGCGGGCCGCATTGGCCGCGCCCACGCCCGAGACATTGGACAGATTGCCGCCGATGTAGAGGGTCTGCTGGATAGCATCGAAGCCCATCGCCAGCACTTCGCCGGTGACGTTGCCAACGATGGTGCTGGCGCCGGTGGTCGGGTTGTAGCTGCGGATCTGCGCGGTGCCGGTGGTGTTGGTAGCCAGATAGACCATCCCGGTGACCGCGGAGACCACGCAGTGATTGGCCCGATGCGGCGAGCCGGTGCTGAAGTTTCCGCTGTCCAGGTTCAGAATCGCGTGCGGCCCGCTGACTCCGCCGGCGGCAAAGGGGTTGGTGCCTTCGGCAAACAGGTGGACGACGCGGTCACCCGGGTCGCTGCAGCTGATGGTGAAATCCGGGATGCTGCCCGTGCTCGGTACCACCGGCAGCGGTTCCGCAGTGGTGGCATCGAGGAAGACCAGATTGCGGGTGTTTTGCAGGCCGATCCGGGTAGCCTCGCCAACCATCGCCGCATTGCCCGAGATCAGGGTGGCCGGCAGTCCGGCGCGCATTCCCAGGAAGCTGGTGCCGACCAGTCCCTTGCCCAGATCGGTGCCCAGCGCGCGCCAGCCGCCGGCCTGGTAATGGGCCAGATGATTGAAGTGGCCCACCCCACTGCGGTCGATGTTGCCGCCGACCACGATCCGGCCGTTGACGTCGGCCAGCGACACCGGTCCCGGGTCCAGCCCCAGTCCGGTGGACACATCGTCCAGCGCGAACCAGCTGCCGCCGTCCCACTGCACCACGCCGTTGACGATCTGGCTGGCGCCGGCGGTGTGAAAACCGCCGGCGGCGGAAATCCGGTTGCGCGCTCCGTTCACCCGGATCGAGCGAACGATGCCGCCACGCAAGCCTCGTGCGCTCAGCGATGCGCCCAGTCCGTTGTAGCCAGCGCCGTTGTAGCGGGTGATGTTAAACAGGTCGAGCAGGCCAGCCACCCCGGCGTCGAAATCGCCGCCGATGTACAGCCCACTGGCCAGCCCGCCGTTGCCGTTCATCACCGACTCCAGGGTGTAAACCGGACCGTCCAGCCCAACGCCGTCCAGCACCGTGCTCAGCGGCTGCCAACTGCTGCCGGTCCAGCGCGCCAGATTGCTCGCCGCGGTGCCATCAATGGCCTGGAAACTGCCACCAACCACCACCATCGACCGCTCCAGGTCGTAGGCCAGGGTGAACAGCTGTCCGGGGCCGGGAAACAGGTCGGCCGTGCCCAGCCGGGAGAAGGTCCAGGGCGATCCCGGAACCCCGCGAATCACGCCCTGAGCGGTGGCGATATAGAGACTGCCGTCCGGGGCGAAATCCATGTCGGCCGGCTCGCCGCTGAGAGTCAGCCCGTTGCTGCTGACGATCCACTCCAGATTGTTGTCGGCGCCGACTCTGGCCAGCAACAAGCGCCCGGCGGCGTCGATATCGGCCATGTAGACCTTGCCGGCGCCATCGGCCTTGATCGCTGTCGGGGTGATCCCTGGGCGATCATCCGGATTGGCGCTCAGCCCCACCCCGACGGTGTAGAACTGGCTGGAGCTGAAGTTGTAACCCGCCAGACGGGTGACCGCCGCGCTGCCGCAGACGCTGAAGTCACCCAGCAGAATGATCCTGGATGCGTCCATTCCCTCGACCGCGCTCACCGGCCGATTGCAGCCGCGCGGCACCGAGAAATCGCCCACCCAGCCCGCGCTGGCCGGACCGCCGAAACCCAGCAGCGTCAGCCCCAATCCGGCCCAGAACCCCATCGATCTTGCTCGCATTTCGCTTCCTCCAGCAGTGCCTTTGCCGGTGGTTACGCTGGCGAGCGGGAAATTTGATCATCGCGGCGAAAATTCTTTTTCCGTCCTTCTGGGTCAGGCGGTCACTACTCCCCAGCGACCGGTTCACTGCTTTCCTGACCCACTCTCCGGACCAGCCCGGCCTGCGCCGCTTCCGCGTAGCGGCGACAGCCTTCCGCGTCGATCAGCTTGCCCTCGCGATGGCGTTCAAACAGCTGCACGAAGCCCGGGTGGGCGGCGATGATCAGGTCGCAGCGACTTTCGGCGACGCGAGCGATGCTGTCGCGGAACTGGTCGAGGTAGTTGAGGTGGTCGCTGTAGCGATATTCGGGTGAACTGACTGCGGTCAGGCTGTCGGCATAGAACAGAGTCAGGCAGTGCTGTTGCGGGTCGCAGGACTGCCACTGCCAGGAGGTGCTGCCGGGGGTGTGTCCGGTGGTGTAGATCGGGGTGATCTGCAGTTTGCCCAGGGTCAGCGGCACGCCGTCGGCCACCGCGCGCACGCGGGCAACCGGCGGGAACTGGTTGTCCGGCGCGTAGCCGGCCTGGGGGTCGTCGGCGGGCACCGCGCCGGCACGCAGCGCCTCGGCGCCGCGTTCGCTGGCCAGCACTTCGGCGCCGCTGAGGCGGGCGAGCGCGGCGATGCCGCCGGCGTGGTCGAAGTGTGCGTGGGAGTTGAGGATCCAGCGCACCTGGTTGATCTCGAATCCCAGCTGCGCGACGCGTTCGACGATGGGTAGCGCCGATTGCGGCAGTCCGCCGTCGATCAGGATCAGCCCCTCGCCGCTGTCAATCAGCACCGAGGCCAGCCCCTTGGGCCCCACATACCAGCTGTTGCCGGCAAGCTGGAACGGCGCTTGCTCGGCGTTCCAGCCGTCGCAGTTGCTGCATTCGAAGGGTCGTGTGTCGGCATGATCCGGTTCGGCCGCGGCGGCGACGTCGAGCAACATCGTCAGCGGCGGGGCGAAGGCAGCAAGCAGGGCGAGCAAGGGCAGGCTGACGGGCATGAGCGGGTCCGGGTGGTGAGTGGCGCTCGAGTTTGCCTGCCGGTTCGCGTGCGCGACCGGGCCGAAAAAAGGCAATTTCAGGACAACCGCCGGCAGCCGGAGGCAGTCGCGTCCTCCTCAGGTAGGAGCGCCGCTCCGACTGGGTGCTGATGGCCGCCCGATGGGACTGACCTACATTGCCGGGATGCCGCGAGTCCCGCCGGCGTCTTTCGTTTCGGAGTCCATCATGAGCAAAGTCCTCACGCCGCGCCCGTTGGCGCTGGCCATTCTCGCGGCTGTTGCGGCGAATTCGGCGCTGGCCGCCAATAGCGGCGCGCTGCCGGCAGTCGAAGTGGTCGAAAGCAAATCAGCACTGCCGCTGGATCCCACAACTGCCACCGTCAGCGTGGTCACCGGCGAGGAACTGCGCGATCGCGGCGCGCGTGATTTGCGCACCGCGCTGGCGCTGGTCGCCGGGGTGGAAGCGACCCCGGGAGGCGATGGTGGACCGGCTTCTTCGGTGCCGGCGCTTTGGGGCTTGCGCGAATTCGATGCCTTTCTGCTGCTGGTCGACGGGGTTCCCCATGGCGGTGCCTTCGTGCCGGCTTTGGCTGCTGTCGATTTGGCCAACGTCGACCGGATCGAGGTGATGCGCGGGGGCGCGCCGGTGAGCTACGGCGCTACCGCCTTTGTCGGGGTGATCCACGTGATTCACCGGGCGGCGGGCGAGGGACCGGCCGAGGTGTCTGTGGGCGTCGGCTCTCACGGCAGCGTGCGCGCTGCTGCGATTCTGCCCTTTGCCGATCGCGGCGAGGTCAAGCAATCGCTGCTGCTCAACGCTGAAAGCGTGGAGCTGAAGGACGACCGCGCCGGCTGGGATCGCGCCCATCTGCTGTACCGGATGAGTACCCCGCTGGGCGCCGGTCATCTGGGACTGGATCTGGACTATCACCGGATCGATCAGGATCCGAACAGCCCGCATCCGCGAGAAGGCGCGACCCTGACCGACCGGGTGCCGCTGGACGCCAATCACAATCCGTCCGATGCACGCATCGACGAGCAGCGCACCCAGCTCAATCTGCGCTACGACCAGGATCTGAGTCTGGGGACCTGGCATAGCACGGTGTCTTTCGCCCGCACCACCCAGGACCTGACCCGTGGATTCCTGCGTGAGGATTTCGTGCTGGACGGGGTCACCAGCAACGCCGATGGCTATCGCCAGGAGCGCGATCTGACCGATTTCTATCTGGATAGCCACATCCTCACCGAGTTTGATCAGGGTCAGTTCCGCTGGGGTCTGGACTACCTCTACGGTGACGGCGAGCAGGAGAGCGAGAATTTCGAGTACGTGGTTGCCGCCGACGGCCGGCTGGCACCTTCCTCACGCAGTCGATCGGTGGACGAGCGCACCGAGACCGAGGACGAGCGTCACTTCTTCGG
Organism: Lysobacterales bacterium; assembly: GCA_020442775.1. Classification (GTDB taxonomy): domain Bacteria; phylum Pseudomonadota; class Gammaproteobacteria; order Xanthomonadales; family SZUA-5; genus SZUA-5. The sequence continues at coordinate 7,149 of JAGRJL010000008.1, forward strand.
GGTCTACGGCGAACTCAACTATGCGCTCACCGAGGACTGGAGCATTGACGCCGGGCTGCGCATCAACCACGTCAAGGAAACCCGCGAAACCGGGGAAGCCGCTGCCGACGGCAGCGAGAGCGAAGGCGGTCGTGATTCGCGTAACGAAACCCGGCTGACCGGCTCGCTGGGCACCCGCTGGACCTTCTGGCGCGAGGGCAGCGACAGCATGAATGTCTACGCCAACTACCGCGATACCTACAAACCGGCGGTGATCGACTTCGGCCCGGAGGCGGAGCCGGAAATCCTCGACTACGAAGAAGCAACTAGCGGTGAGCTGGGCCTGCAGGGCAAGCACGGTCGGCTGGACTGGGACGCCTCGGTGTTCTACATGGACTTCCAGAATCTGGTGCTGCCCACCACCATCAATGGCAGCCCCGCGCTGATCAATGCCGGACGCGAGTACTACAAGGGTGTCGAACTGGAGCTGGACTACGCGCTGACCACCGAGCTGGCGCTGAAGGGCAGCTGGGCCTATCACGAGGCCCGCTTCGGCAACTTTGAGCGCAGCTTCGGCGGCAGTATTCGCCAGCTGCGCGGCAATCGCCAGGAGATGTCGCCGCAGCAGCTTGGCGGACTCGGTCTGTTGTGGCAGCCCGACAGCGGCCTGAGCGGCTATGTGATTGGCAACTTCGTCGGCAATCGTTACCTGAATTCACGCAACACCGCACTGGCCGACTCCTACACCACCCTGGACGCCGGTATCGGCTGGAAGGGCGGCCCCTGGCGGGTCAATCTGGACGCCACCAACCTGACCGACCGGCGGGATCCGGTCGCCGAAAGCGAGCTCGGCGACGCCCAGTACTACCGCTTGCCGGCGCGGGCCGGCTGGCTATCGGTGGGCTACACCTTCGGCGGCTAGGGGCGAAATCCCTTTTGGGTAGGCAAGACGCAGCGGCGATGACTTGGTACCGGTTTCAATCCGGATGTTGAGACCTGAGCTCTCGGGCAGCCAGATCATCGGCGAGCCCGCTGCGCCTTGCCCGCCCAGATTCCGCGTCATTCGCCCAGGGGCACTGGGTGATCGCTGACCAGTCGGCACGCTTGGGTGTACTGCCGAGCCTCGGCGCGTAGCCATCGCGCCACCGCCTGCACCCGCCGGTTGTCCATCAGTTCGGCGCGATGGACCAGATAGTGCCCATACTCGGTGCTTCGCCAGGGCAGCAGCGCGCGCAGCTTGCCGGCTTGCAGATGATCGGCAACCAGCGACAGCCGCGCGATACAGACCCCCAGTTCAGCCTCGCAGGCGGTGATCGCCAACGCGCCGTCGGAGACCCGCAAGCGCTGGCTGCCTCCGTCGGTCGCGCTGCACTCGCGCAGCCAGGGATTCCAGCTCATCCAGCCTTCCTCGGGATTGACCGAGTCATCCTCGATCAGCGTCAGCTTGCGCAGCAGTGCCGGAAGCGAATGATCGCCCTGCGCCGCGAGCAGCGCCGGTGCTGCCACCAGCGTCACCGCATCGCCCATCAGCAGTCGGGAATGGAGGCCGGGATAGCTCCCTGGGCCAAAGCGCAAGGCCAGGTCGACCTCGCCCTCGCGCAGCTGACTCAGCTGATTGCCGGCGGCCAGCTGCAGGGTCAGCGCCGGAAACTGCGCGCGCAGGCGCTGTAGTCGCGGAATCAGCCAGCGATGGGCCATCGAAGCTGGCAGCAACAGACGCAGCGGGCCGTTCAGCGGCGGCTCGCCCAGCGCCCGGGTCGCCTGATCGATAAGGGCCAGGCCACGCGCCACTTCGGCGTAGTAGCGGCGCCCGGATTCGGTCAGCCGAATCGCCCGGTGCCGGCGCTCGAACAGGGGCAGTCGCAGCGATTGCTCCAGGTCCCGAATTCGATGGCTGACCGCGGCCGGAGTCACATGCAGCTCGTCCGCGGCAGCGGAAAAACTGCACAGGCGCGCGGCAGCTTCGAAGGCCCGCAGGGCATTGAGTGGAGGACGCGGGTGTCGATTCACATGAGAAAAAGTATCACAAACGGTGAAATAGTTTCGTTTGAAAGAGGAAATTTTAATACAGATACTGGGTCATCAAGGCCGCAAGCAGGAATCGGAATGAACGGACAGCTCTACAGACTCAGCGCCTTCGCCGACCAGCCCGGCGGGGGCAATCCCGCCGGCGTTTGGATCGGTGAGCAGCTGCCGGACGCGGCGCAGATGCAGCGGATGGCGGCGGACGTCGGCTATTCCGAGACCGCATTCATCGCGCCTGCCGCCGGTCAGGATCGGCAGATTCGCTATTTCAGCCCGCTGGCGGAGGTCAGTTTCTGCGGACACGCGACGATCGCCAGCGGGGTGCAGCTGGGGCAGCTTTCGGGTCCCGGTCGCTACTGCCTGCACACCGCTGTCGGGGTGGTGCCGGTCGAGGTGTTTCAGCCAAACGGGCAGTGGCAAGCGACCTTGCGATCGGTCGCGACCCGCCACCGATATCCGCCGGCCGAACTGCTGGGCGGCGTGCTCGCCGCATTGGGCTGGCATCCGGATCAGCTTGATCCCGCAATCGCGCCAGCAATCGCCTACGCCGGTGCGGAGCATCTGGTGATCGCGCTGAAGGAGCGGGCTGACCTGGATCAGATGACCTATCCCTTCGAGCTGCTGAAGTCATTGATGAGCGATGCCGGACTGACCACGCTGCAGCTGATCTGGCGCGAATCCGAAGGCCTGTTTCACGCGCGCAATCCCTTCCCGGTGGGCGGGGTGGTTGAGGACCCGGCCACCGGGGCGGCAGCCGCTGCGCTGGGTGGCTATCTGAGAGATGCCGGGTTGGTCGGCGCGCCCTTCGCCTTTCAGATCATGCAGGGCGTGGCGATGGGCCGCCCCAGCCGGCTGCTGGTCCAGGTGCCGGTAGCCAGCGGAATCGAAGTTAGCGGTGGGGCGAGCGTGATCGCCGATCGCGACTGACGTCGATCGCGGCTGAGCCCGGTCAGGCCGACAGGCGCGTTCGAACCGTTGCCGGTCGCTGCGCTTCGTCGATCAGATCCAGACCGCACTGCAGTTGATCAATCCATTCGATGAAGGCGGGGATAGCCTCGCCAACGATGGGCGCGCCGTGCTGAGGGACGATCTGGTCGATCTGTAGGCGTCGGGCGTGTCTCGCCCAGGCCCTGCAGGCGCGATTGCCGGCCATGTAGCGACGATGAAATCCGGCCATGGTTCCGATGTGCTGGTCAAATGCGGCTCGAGTAGCAATCGCCCCGCAGTCATCGACCATTGACGCCCCCAGATCACCGCTGAAGAGAATCTTGCTCACCGGGTCATAGAACTGGAAATTGCCCACCGAGTGAAGGAAATGAGCCGGCACGCAGCGCAGTTGGCATTCGCCCAGCGGCAGTTCCATGCCCTCGTCGGGTATCAGGATGAAGCGGTCACTGCCGCCGGTGTCCACATAGTGAGGCACGCTGTGGGGCACGAAACGGCCCCAAAGACGCGAGCAAACCATCTCCGCGCCGCTGTACATCAGCCAGCGGTCGGCCGATCCGATCACATCCGGATCCTGATGACTGGCCAGAACGTAGGTCAGATCCCGCAGCGCCACATATTGGGCCACCGCCATCGAAACCGGGGTGTACAGCAGCGCCCCGCCGGGATCGATCAGCGCCGCCTGACCGTGATCGATGATCAGAAACTGATTGGCCTGTACACCGTCATCGCCGCGAACCAGGTCATTGAACGCGATGCAGCGGTGCTCGCCGCTCCTGAACAGTTCTACCGCCACGTTCTCCCTCCTGTTGATCGTTGACCATGACGCTACTCCCTCATCCTTAAGTCGAATTGACGTGAGTCATCTGGAGCGGTGGATCGCGCGACGCCAATGTCACTGATGTTCAAGGAGATGTTGCGAAAGGGCGCTTTGGGCAGATTGGCGAAATTCGACTCAGGTGGATGCTTGCCGACTTCCCCCGTTCCAAGTGCGCCGTCTGCGCGTCGGCAACTTCAAGCAACAGCTCCGGTGACCTTCGGCTGGCGCTGGCGCGACCGTCTGGACAGGGCGCGGATGTTAGAGAATCGCGCGCGAACTGAGTGAAATCGGAGCCACTCTCGCCGATGGCGTCGCCGCCGATATTGGCGACGACGCACTTCTAGGGTCCTCCGCGGGTTGCGGGCAGCTCGCGGATCCGCTGGAGCGCCAGCGCATGTTCGATCACCGCGGCAAAAAAGGCCGCGCAGTCATCGAGCGCGGCGGACTCCTCGCCATGACAGGCCACTGCGCCCAGCCAGCAGAGCATGCCCAGCTGATCGGCCTCGTCCTCGCTCAGCTTGAGGCGGGCAAGGGCATCACCACATCGCTCGGTGCGGCCACGCTGATCGCCAGACTCGCTGAGCAGGGTTTCACGCAGGGCCACCAGGGCCCTGCGTGAAACGTCGGTTGGGTTGCCTTGCACCAGTCCGTGGCCGATAACTGATGGCAAATGAGCTACCCACCCCACGCCGGAAAACTCCGAACCGCTCTTCATGGCTCCGGGGATCACTAGTTGACGACCATGACCCAACCCGTGACGAAGTCGCTATTCAAGTCAGGACCGCCGATTGGTTGCTTGTTTTTCACGCAGAACCCAACTTCGTAGGTGGCCGATGCCGCCAATGGCGCGGTGCTGGCGGATGCTGACAACGAAATAGATTGCCCCGGGTTGTTGATGATGTCGGGGTAGTTGGAGACATTGAAGTTGGTCAGTGCGCCTCCCGAGCCTGCAATACGCTGACAAAGGCCGTAGGACAAGCTGTAAGGAATTCCGGTCTTGTTGACTGACGCGGTGCCCGCGCCCACCAGTCGCTGTCCCGAATTCACGCTCACCGTCGTTGTGGGCCCTGCAAATACCCAAGGTGCGGCGCCGCCACCCGCCTGGATAGGCGAAATCACTCCGGAAAAGTTGCTCACTTGCACAATCCCGCTTGGCCCCTGTGGCCCCGGATTTCCGCTCAGCGCATACATCGCATAGGGCGCGGCGTTCAGCGTCTGACGTGGGCTGAGCAGATCGAAAGTGCCCGCGCTGGCGCCGTTGCGCACGCTGATTTCCAGCCAGCGGGCGTCACCGTTGAAGGTGGCGCCGAAATCGATGTCGGCGCTGAAGATCCCGTTCTCCACCGGAATGTCCTGCAGCACCGTCGGTCCGGCAATCACGCTGCCGCCGGCAGCCTGATCGAGCAGGCGGAACTGGAAATCGTACAGACCGTTGGCGGGCTGGGCGTTGTCGCGCAGCTGGCCCTGATAGGTGAAGGACGTGCCCAATGGAGCGGCCGCAACCGAGGTGCTCAGTCCCAGCAGGCTCAGTGCGAGAAACATTAGCGTGGCGAAATAGCGAATCATGATCAGTCCTCGTAGCTGTCGGAAAAGATGGCGTCGGCCTGCGGGGCGCTGGACACGCTGGACCAGAACCCGCCGGAAACTTGGAATTGGCCGCCGTTGGAAATGGCGGTCTCGGCCTGACCGATGGTGCCTTCGACCGAGAATTGGCTGCCCTGGCTGAACTGGCCGCCGCCATCGGCAGTGCCATCAACCAGTTCGAAGGCGGCGCTGGCCGGCAGTGTGACCAGCAGACTCAGCCCCAGCAGCGGTCGGATCAGCGCGTCACGGCGCGGTGTGTAGGTGGTCATTAATGGTGCTCTTGGCGCCGCAGGATGAACGGCGAGCACAGTCTGGTGATCGCAAGAAATTTCGGCCTGACAACTGCCTGACAATCGCCTAACAGGAATAATTATTAGATTTATCAGTAAGTTACAGAAATTGTCGCAAGCGTCCGGAATCTCCTGCATCGGTCCTGAGGCGGTTCCGCGGCTGGATCCATGCGAGCGATCACGGCCGACGCCGATGCCAGGAGTGTGCGGACAGCGCCCGCCGACCGATGCACTGCGACGTTGCCTGCAGACTGGTGGCGCGGAGTAGGCCCCCGGTCCAACTTTCGGGGGTGGCCGCAATCGACGACTGGAAGCTCAGTGCGAGTCCAGTTCTCGATGCAGCAGCAAACGGGATAGCGGCGGGTAGGGCGGGTCGATCAATCCGGCGGCCGCGACCGGTAGGCCCAGCCGCACCTGCAGCCAGCGTGAATCATCCTGCAAGCGGGATTTCGCAATGCCGCGCTGGATCGCCAGCGCCAACCGGGCGCCTGCGCGGTCCCGGTCGCCTTGAAGATATGCCGAAGTTGCCTCCCACAAGGCCATTTGCGAACTGCTTTCTGGCAGCTTAGGTGGTGGCGGTGGACGCCTTGGACTCAGCCGAAGCAGTGCCAACCTCGCGGCTTCGGCAGTGTCATCGTCAAGGACCTTTGTCAGCAGTCGCTGAGCGCGTTCGACTTCCTCTGCGCTCTGAGCCAACTCGCCCAACGCGGCGCGCAGTGTTGCAATCATCACTGTGAGATCGAGTTCATCGCGCGGCTGGCGGTCGCCGATCAGGGTGCGTGCGCGTTCCAGTCGGGCAAGCGCCTGCTGATCGTCTCCAAGCATCACCAGCGAAGCGGCCTGATAGCTGGCCGCGCGACTGCGTTGATCCTGCTGGCCCCCGCGCTCAGCCAGATCGGCACTTTGCCCGAACCAGTCTGCGGCGCCGGCCCAGTCGGTACGGGTCCAGGCAAGCCGCCCCTGCAGAAAGCACCAGGTTGTGCGGTTGGGATCGTTGGCGAGGCGCTGCAGTTGGGCTTCGGCGAATGGCAAGTCACCGAAAGAGGCAATGTCGGCGATGATCCAGTCACGCTTGCGAACGCCCAGCTCGGCAAACTTTATGCCGCGCAGTTCATTGAGCGCCGCTTCGCGCTGCCCGCGGTATTCATACATGTGCGAGCGGGCGTGACGCATGCGCCAGGCATTCGGTCGCAGATCGAGCAGCGCACCGGCGGTCGCTATGATTAGGTCCGGATCGACCTTCACTTCCGCACTCACGTAGTTCAACAGCAGATGTTCATAGATTGCTGATCCGTTCAGCCGCGTCTGCGCCGCCGCTAGCCAGTGCTCGGAGTCTTCTTTGCGCCCGGAACCGAAGCTCCACAACGCCAGCATTGTTGCCGGCAGTGCGCTCTTCGAGTTGTCATAGTGCGCAGCCTCCATCAGCCCCTCGGCCCGCTGACGCTCGCCGTGTTCTTCGCGCATAAAAGCCTGAGCAATCAGTTCGCGCTGCGCTTCTGTGCTCCCCTGCACATCAGCGGCGATCAGACCGTAGCCTTCGTTGAGCACGGGGTCAGCAACAGCAGGCGGTTCGGCTGGCTCAGTCAGTAACCACAGCCAACCGACGCAAAGCGCTAACAGCGAGCCAAATGCCATCACCCTAAACCAGTGCTGCCTGGTGTCGCGCGAAGATGGGCGGGCCGCGTCAGGCAGGGCCACGGCGGCGGTGCCGGGATTGGCTGCAGCCGGCTGAGACGGCTTGATTAGGGTTGGTTGGGCGGGAGAGTTGAGGGTCGGCTCCGCTTCAAGCAGCTCGACATCCGCCTCCAGCTCGAAACCGACCCCGCGCACGGTCTTGATCAGTCCGCCATGGCTGCCCAAAACCGCTCGCGCGCGGAACACCAGCTGGGTGAGCGCTTCGTCGGAAACGACCTGGCCACCCGGCCACACCTGATCGATCAGCAGATCGCGCGGCAGCGGCTGGCGTGGTCGCTCGGCGAGACACAGCAGCAGCGCAAAGGCCTTGCCGGAGCAGCCCACCGGCCGCCCGTCCACCCACACGCTGCGCCGTTCGCTGTCCAGCACCACCCCGGCAAACTGATAGCGCGGGCGGGGCGTCGGATTGGGGATGGCCGACATGAACGGATCCGAATGGCGGTTGCATGGTGATTCTAAGCCAGCCGCATCGGGAGTTTGTCATCAATGGTGCAGGGTCCGCCGTGGCGACTGCGCTACCGTCTGGTGCTCGGTTCCTACCTTGACCGGGCGCTTTCTCAGCGCTCGCGGCTACACTGCAGCGATGAGCAAGAGTCTGCCGGTGCTGGAATTGTGTCTGCGCCCGGGTGCGCAGGAGCGTCGACTGCGTCTGGCCGAGGGCATTCACCTGTTGGGTTCGGGCAGCGAGGCAGACGTGCGCTTGCAGGAACCGACCGTTAGTCGGCGCCACCTGAAGCTGCAGATCGATGGCGGCAAGGTGCGGCTGAAGGATCTGGATTCGCGCAACGGCACCTGGTTTGAAGGCAAGCGCCTTTCCGAGCGCGAGTTCGAGATCAGTGAAAGCCTGCTGCTGCGCCTGGGCGAAGTGGAGCTCAGCCTGTGTCCACTGGCGGCGGCCGATGCCAGCCTCGCCGTTCGCGGCGATCCGGCGCAACAGCTGATCGGTCCATTGCCGCCGTCGGCGGTGACGCTGGGCGAGGATCTGCTCGGACGCTTCGCCCGAAGCGCGCTTCCGCAGCTGCTGCAGCTGATTCAGACCGGCGTCAGCGCGGAAGACTTTGCCCACCAGCTGAGTCTGCGGCTGCAACAGCTGCTGGGCGCCGGCTGGCTGCGGATCCGGCTGGATGATGCGCTGGTGGCCAGCGCCGGCGCGACCCAGGAGGGGGAAAGCTGCAGCTGGACCGGCGGTCGCTGGTCACTGCTGGTGGATGGCTCCGGTGACGCCCTGGCGGCCCATCGCGGCCTGTTCGAGCTGGCGCTGCAGCTGCTTTGCCTGAGCGCGCCTTCCACCGCGAAGGCCGCGGTCCCGGAGCTTTCTCGCCCCGCTGGGAACGGGGAACCGCCAGCTCCCGGGAGCTCCAATCGCGCGCTGTGTGAGCTCTATGCCCAGTCGGCGCAGCTGGCACAAAGCGATCTGGCGGTGCTGATTCTGGGCCAGACCGGCACCGGCAAGGAGCTGTTTGCGCGCCATCTGCACCGCGCGTCGGGATTGCCGGAAGCCAGGTGGGTGGCGCTGAACTGCGCGGCTTTGCCGGATGATTTGCTGGAGGCCGAGCTGTTCGGTATCGACCGCGGTGTGGCTACTGGCGTCAATGAGCGTGCCGGCTGCTTTGAGCTGGCCGATGGCGGCACCCTGTTTCTGGATGAGATCGGTGACATGAGCCTGAGCACCCAGGCCAAGATTCTGAGGGTGCTGCAGGAGCGTCGGGTCTACCGGGTCGGCAGCCGCCAGCCGCGTCCGGCTCGGGTGCGCCTGGTGTCGGCCACCAACGCGGATCTGGAAGCGATGGTGGATGCGGGCGATTTTCGGCGGGATCTCTACCATCGTCTGGCCGATTGGGTGGTGACCCTGCCGTCTCTGCGCGAACGCGCCGAAGACATCGCCAACCTGGCGGCCCATTTCCTGTCGCGCGAAATGCGGCGCCTGGGCAAGGCCTTCGGTGGGCTGTCCGAGGCCAGCGTCAGTGCACTGTGTGCCTACCCCTGGCCGGGCAACGTGCGCGAGCTGGAGCGCGAGATGATGCGCTGCGCGCTGATCCTGGGCGATGCCGAGCCGCTGGCGCTGACTCGGCTGCAGCGTCGCATATTGAATGCAAACCCAGCGCCTGCGACCACCCTGCAGGGCATTGTGGAAAGCGCCGAGCGCGCCGCGATCGCCGCAGCGCTGGCCGCAGCCGACGGCAATGTGGATCAGGCCGCCGATCGCCTGGGCTGTGCGCGCTCGACCCTGTACCGGCGAATCAAACAGCTGCGGCTCTAAGCCGGAGCAAACGGATGGTCACGGCTACGGCGCTTTTCCCAGTATTGGGAATCGACGTCCCAATCATGGGACGGTGGTTGCGGCCGGGACTGCCGGCAAGCCGGCGGAGATTCGCCAGAATTCTCTCTTTTATTAATACAATCAATTAGATGGAAAGAGATTCAGGTCCGTTGATCTAGTTGGCACGGATGCTGCTCTGGTGCTCGCAACCCCTCGTCGAGAACCGCCCATGCTGAGAAGAATCCTGCTCTGTGCTGCCCTGCTGACCGCGACCCCGGTGATCGCCGACAGTCCCCCCGCGCTGGCCGAAGCTTTGGTCGAACAATATCTGGCGGCGATCGACGGCAGCGCAGCGCTGCTCGCCGATCGGCCGCCCGCAGGGACGGTGAGCGCGCAGTTCGAAGCGCTGCGCGAGGAACGTGTCCAGGCGATCTTCGCGATTGGCCAGAAGGTCGCGATGCTCGATGCCGGCGGCCGCGCCCAGGTCGAAGCGGCGGTGAACAGCGTCAATGCGCGGCTGCAGTACGACCCGGCGCTCAAGCCGCGCTACGACGCCTACTTCGAAGCGGTCAAACATTATTTTTCAACCGATCGCGAATTTGCTCGTCGTCTGCAGACGATCAACATCCTCACCCAGTACGCCTTCTTCGATCTGCTGCGCAAGCAGGAGCCAGCGGAGGCTGCACGGCTGGGACTAGACCCCAAAGGAGATTGAAATGCCTATCAAGACAGTTTTCCCTGCGCTGATTGCCACCCTTGGTCTGGTCGCCTGTGGCGGCGGCGGTACCCCGCAGGAGCAGATCGACCGAAACATCTCCAAGCTGGTCGCGGCGTGCTCGGACAAGGGCGGAGACTACTCTGGTGCCGCTGGACTGGTGGCCTACACCGGGTCTGATCGCGATCGCAAGTTCAAGAGTCTGGCATCGGCCGAAGGCGAGGATCGCAGCATCCTCAACAAGCAGTGCTACCAGATCAGCAAGCTGCTGGACGGCGGCAAGAGCTATACCCTGGTCAAGTTCGAGCAGGAAACCGAGAGCGAAGGTACCTGGTATATCCAGCACATGAGCTTCCCCAGCGGCGCCACCGCTGCGCTGGCTTTTCTGGAGATCGACGGCACCTTCGCGCTAGCCGATATCGACTGAGCCGCCCTCTCCCAACCGCTCCAGCTGTTCCAGCAGCCGCCGCAGCTCCACCAGCTGCGGCGAGCTGCGCAGGCCGGCACGCAGCGCTTCCAGGTCCTCGCGCCAGCGGACCCGATCGATCGCGCCTTTGGCCTGATCCGCAGCGTGCTCGGCGAGCGCCAGCTCACCCAGCGCGATCAGCGCGGGAATCCGATCCCATTCGCTGCGCAAGGCCACTGCCAGCCGCTCGCGCGCTGCGCTCACCAGTGCGCCGGCCCTGTCGCCATCGGCGATCGCCGCGCGGGCGGCCAGCATCTGCCGGTATCCCACCTGGACCGCGAGTTCATCCTCGCTGCCGCTGAGCGCGCGTAGGCGCTGCAGCTGGCGGTCGATCAGGTCCAGCTCTGCGGCAATCGTGCGACCCTGACTCAGGGCCCAGCGCGCGCGGACGATGGGCGCACCGATCTGATTGAACAGCGCCGAATAGCGCTCGGGCTGCAGCGTCAGCGCCCTGGCGAAGGCTGCGTCGGCCAGATCGGCCGCCGCGACGGGGTCGGTGCCGGTTGCCAGCTGATGCTCGGCCAGGGTCCTGGCGCTCATGCCCTGCGCCGCATGCAGGGCCGGCGCATCCGGCCAGCGATCGAGGGCCTGAGCCACTTCGGCCAGGGCCTGATCGAGGATCTCGGCCGCCGGCAATCCGCGTATGGAGCGTTCATATCCCTGCCAGACCAGCAGGTCGACCAGTGCCAGTCGCAGCGACAGATAGCGCTGCGCGGCTGGCTGCCGCAGGCGGGCGATGGCCGCGGCAAAGACCGGGTCGCCATCGTCGCCCAGGCCGTAGCGCGCCGAAGCCAGCTGTTGCAGTGTCCGCGCCAGCTCGCTCAGCAGCTCCGGGTCATTGGGCTGCTGCTGCAGCGCCAACTCCAGCCCGCTTGCCGCCCGTTGCAAGAGTTCAGGCACCAGCTCGCCCTGAACCTGCTGTTGGTGAATGGCCTGAGCGTAAAGCAGGGCACCGCTCAGACCGGCCAGTTCGGCGTCGTCAGCAGGCTGATCGCCTACCCAGCCCAGGCCCTTGGCAATCGCCGGCCGCGGGTCGGCGCCGGTGAGATATAACCAGTTGGCCTCGCGCACGTAGGCGCGGCCGGCGACCAGGCGATGCGCGTGCCGCTCGGGATCGATCGTTGCCAGCGTTTCGCAATGGACCAGGTCCACGCTGCTCAGGGCCACTCCAGCCTGGCGGATTCCGGCCGCCAGCCCATCGTAGCGGCAGCTCAGGCGCCAGACTTCCGGGTGGCTGCGCGCCAGTTCGGTGACCCGGGCGACCAGATCTGCGCTGTCGCTGTGCAACTGCGCGGCAGCGCCGGCCTGACCTTCACGAAGATGAGTAGAGATCTCATCCAGGCGCAATCCCAGATTCAGCAACAGCGTCGGCAGTGGCCAGATCGTTTCGGCTTGAGCATCCAGCAAATCGATGGCCTGCTGATTGTTGCCCTGCAGTCTGGCCAGCAGCGCGCGCGCAATCGGCTCGTCGGGCTCCCCGGCAGCCAGGAAGCGCTTTGCAGGCTCGCCGTGAGCCTGCTCGGCCGCGCGCAGTGCCTCCTCATAGGCATCGTCATCGGCCTGCCGCCGGGCCATCTCGACCGCCTCCAGGTAGGCCGCGGCATGTGCTTGCCCCAGCAGCTGCGCAAGCTGAGGGTCCTGCATTCCCGCGAACCAGGCCCTTTCCAGCGGTTCGATGGCCTGCAGCGGTCGCCCCAGCGCGACGTGCAATCGCCCAATCGCCGCCTGGGCCGCTGCGGCGATGGGTCCGGTGTTGAGCTGGGCCAGTGCCTGCGCTTCGCCAATCGCGCGATCGCTGATTTGCGCGACCTCCGCGCGAATGTCGTGCGCGGGAGCGGCAAACAGCAGCTGCAGATCACGCTCGATGGTCGAGACCTGGCGCTCCAGCTGACGGCTCTGTTCGGCAATCTGGCGCTGCGCCACGCTGCTGCGCCAGCCCGCCCAGCCGACCCAGCTCAGGGCCAACACGCTGGTGGCCAGCGCCGCCCACAACCACGGCGCGCGCCGCAATCGGCGTCGCAATCGATACACCGGTCCCACCCGCGGGGCGCTGACCCGATCTCGCGCAAGCACCGCGCGCAGGTCGGCCAGCAGATCTTCGGCCCGCTGATAGCGCCGCGCAGCCTCCCGTTCCAGGCAGTGCTGGACCACCCGGCTGAGCGCTTCGGGCATCTCCGGGCGCAGCTGGTGCAGCAACGGGGCATCGTCGCGAATGGTTCTTAGCAACAGCTCGGTGCTGCGGGTGGCCTGGTGCGGCAGCCTGCCGGCAAGCAGCTGAAACATGATCACGCCCAGGCTGTAGAGATCCGAGCGGCCGTCGGCGGGGCGGCCCTGGGCCTGCTCTGGTGCCAGATAGCCGGGCGTGCCGAGGATTTGCCCCTCGATGGTGAGCTGCTGTTCGTCGTTGGCGTTGGCCAGTCCGAAATCCACCACCACTGGGTGAATCCGCTCGTCCACCATCGTGGTGAGAATGTTGGCTGGCTTGAGATCCCGATGGATGACCCCTGCCGCGTGGGCGTGGGCGATTGCATCGACCACCGAAATCACGCACTCAATCACCGCCGGCCAGGGCGCCGCGCGCAAGGCAAGGTCGATCGGTTGTCCCTCGACGAAGGGAAATACCAGCGCCGGCAGGCCTTCGTACTCGCGCGCGTCCAGTAGCGGACAGATGTTGGGATGGTGCAGACGCCGTAGTGCGTCAGCTTCGCGCTGCCAGCGCGCGCGCCACAGTGGGTCATCCCGGCGCCAGACCTTGATCGCGACCGGCTTGCCGGTGGATTCATCAGTGGCCTTCAGGACGCGTCCGGTCGCGCCCTGCGCGTAGGGGACGGCAGTAGAGAGATCCATCGATCAAGGATAGCCTGCGCTGACATCGCAGATTGTGTAACAAGGCGTCTGGCGTTGCTCGTGGGCACAGCGCTGTCCCTGGACTGTGTCAGGCCACCTCTTGGAAGCGCGCCTGCGCTGGCGCAGACTAGGCAAATGATCAGCAGCGCGCTGTCGGCTTCGGCACTGAAAGATTGGGAGCGGATCGCAGCCGGCAGCGAAGAGGCGCTGCTGGAGCTGATTTTTCGCCTGCTTGGCCCACGCCCGCCGCCCTGGCAGCTGCGTGACGAGCACGGTGCCAGGCTGTTCGGCGCAGAGGAGCTGCGCTGGCCCAAGAGGCGAATCGAGTTGCCCTTTGCTGATCGTCAGCGCGGCACGCTGGTGTTGAGCGAACGCACGCCGCTGCATAGTGCGGACGAAACCGTGGTTGCCAATCTTGGCCTGGCCCTGGCGCTATACCGGGCGGGTGATGAGTTGGCCAGTCAGCGAGATCGCTTTCGGCTGATTGCCCAGGTCAGCGCACTGGTGGCGACCGAGCCTGACCTCAACCGGCTGCTCAGCCGAGCGGCCGATCTGATTCATCAGCGCCTGGGTTATCCCAACGTCGATATCCCGCTGTATGACGCCGAGCGCAAGGAACTGGTGATCCGGATTCGCGGCGGCCATTACAAGGAGCAGATCCACGGCGAGGATCGGCTGCCGATCGATCAGGGCATCATGGGCAGCGCGGTGCGCGAACGCCGCACCCAACGGGTCAACGACGTGGCCAATGACCCGCGCTACCAGTGTCCGCCGGGCGTGGTGGCGGCCGGCGCCGAGCTGGCGGTGCCGATCCTGCATGGCGCCGAGTTGCTGGGGGTGCTCAATGTCGAGGGCGAGCGCCCCTTCGATGATCTGGACGTGCTCAGCCTGGAAACCGTGGCCGAGCATCTGGCCGGCGCCATCGTCACCGCGCGACTGCATGGGCAGGCGCGCCAGGCGGCGGTGCAGGAAGAACGGCAGCGGCTGGGCCGGGAGCTGCAGGACAACCTGACCCAGATGCTCTCCTCCGCCTACGCGCTGGCGCAGAATCTGCCTGCGGTGTGGCAGCGAGATCGTGCCGAGGGCGAACGGCGGGCTGGTCGGCTGCATCAGCTCACCGGTCAGGCAATGAGTGAACTCAAGGCGCTGCTGCGCGAGTTGAGTCCGGGCACTGAAGGGTCCCCGGTTCGCGGCGAGCACAGCAACCTGATGCAGCGTTTCGCCCTGCGCGAGCAGGGACTGGCCGCCGCCATCGAGCGGCACGCGGTACTCGCTGCACCGGAAACGCTCAAGCTGAAGATTGATTTCGCCGCCTACCGCGCTTTGCCGATCGCACTGGAAGAGGGCCTGCTGGAGATTGCCCAGGAGGCGATCAACAACGCGGTCAAGCATGCCCAGGCGCGAACACTGAGCGTGCGCGCCATGGTCGAAAGCGGATTGGTCGAGCTGATCGTCAGCGATGACGGCTGCGGGATGGGGATGCGCGCACACAAGGGGGCCGGCCTGCGTCAGATGCACGAGCGGGCGCAAGCCATCAGTGCCCGCCTGCAGGTGCAGGATGCTCGCCCGCACGGTACCCGTATCGTGGTCCGCGCCCGAGCCGCTGAGTCCGCTCCGGCGGATCCGGCGTAGCGCTAAGCGACACCGGCGTTCACAACGGCGCCATCACCGGGCTTTCATCCACGCAGCCTTCAAAGGCAGTAAACTGGTCGGATGAACGCCCTCCAATCCGCGTTGCAGGCGCCGCCGGCGTGTCCAGAATAGGACTTGCGGCCCTGCTGTTCGGATGCATGATCTGGGCTCAATCTCAGGCCGCAACGGCCGATTCCCCCGCACTGGCGGTTGGAAACACGGCGCGCGCCGATCAGCTGCAGATCCAGATTCGTCAGGCGCTGGAGCAGCTGCGGCTGGATGACGCCGACGCGCTGGGCGAGCAGTTGCGCGAACTGGCCGCTGCCGAGCAACAGCCGCTGTGGCTGGCGACAGCTGACTACTACGCCGGCGTCGCCGCCCGCCGTGGCGGACAGACCGAACGGGCCCTGGCCTACTTCGAAAGCAGTCTGAAACTGAGGCAGCAACACGATGACAAGCCGGGGCAGGTCGCCAGCCTGAACGCGCTGGCGACGCTGCACCGGCGTGCCGGGTCGCTGTATCAAGCGCTGGATGAACATACCCGGGCGCTGCAGCTGGCGCGGGAAGTGGGCGTAGCCGAAGGCATCGCTGGCTCACTGGCCAAGATTGGCCGGATCTATGCGGAGCTGGATGACCTGAATCCCTCTGCTGACTACTACCGCCAGGCGCTGGATGCGCTGGATCCGGATGAAGTGATCGAACGTGCCGACATTCTCTGCGATCTTGGAGGCATCTACGTACTTCAGGGCAAGCTTGAGGATGCTGTAGCGGCAGTCGATCAGGCCGTGCAGCTGGCCGAGGACAGC
>JAGRJL010000131.1 GCA_020442775.1 Lysobacterales bacterium
AAGGTTCATGAACAATCCGGGCTAGGGCGAAAGGCGCATGGGGAGAGACGGCGGCGCGTCGGCGACGAGCCGGACAGCGCACCGAGGAGCCTGTGAACGACTCCTGGAATTCGCGACTTGCGGTTGCTTCTAGGGCTGCCCCCAGAACTGCAGGTAGACCAGCACCCCGAGGGCACCAATGGTGACGACCGCAGCGGCCAGTATCACCCAATCAACGGTCGATTCCGTGGACTCGGCCGGCGCCTGCTCCGGTGGCGGAATTACCAGAGGGCGACCAACCTGGGTGACCGCGGGCGCTGCTTTGGGCGCCGACTCCGCCGCGCTTGCGCTCCACCCTGGCGCCTCCACCAGGAAACGGTTGTTCTGCAATGCGATCTGGTCGCCTGAGTTGAGCATGGCCGATCTCACCGGCACGCCATTAACCTCGACCTGCTGACCTTCGGCAAGCACTCTGAGCGCGAGGCGACCGCCTCTGGCCTCGATTTGCAGCAATCGCGGCGCTCCCTGTGGCTCATCGATGGTAATCGTGCAGGCCGGGTCCGCGCCGATCGTGGTCCGCGACCCCAGCGGCAGTCCATGACCCACGTAGGTTCCGGTGTGCCCCCGCAACAACGGCAGGGTCGGCCCCATTTCTTCGGCCGGGGTGCCACCAAGCACCGAATCAGGCGCGGCAACCGGATCATCGTCGGCCTTGAGCACCATCCGCACCTGGCCCGCCACCACCAGGTCGCCCACTCGCAGCAGCGCCTTCTCGCGCACCGGACGTCCGTTGACAAAAATGGTTGCGGCTTCGCTCAACGCGGTCAGAACGATGCCGCGACGTGCCTCGACCTCGATCTGCATGTGGCTGGGCAAGATCCCTGACTCGGGCTCCAGAACCAGACCATTGTCCTCGGCGGAACCGATACGCACTCGCCCGCGCTCAACCGGCACATCGGGATATTCAGCAGCAGGGAATGCAATTCGCATGAGCGCAATTTACCTCACCAGTGCGCCCGAAGGTCGATTAAGTAGCGGCGAACGTCATCATCGGTCCGATCCCGGCGCTCATTGAAGGCCGCAACGCGCAGATTCCAGACGTCACTGAAACCGTATCCCACCCAGGGCATCACTCCCCGCGAGAAGCTGTGAAACCACCAATCATCATCGCTGGCGGCAGCGAGCACCGCATCCTGCTGCATCCTTTGGGCCGCCAGGCCCAACTCCCAGTTGCCCGCTTCACGACGATTTCCCCAGACCAGACTGGCTCTGGCGCCCTCATCAGCGTCGTCAGCGCCCAGGTTCCGGACCAGATCGACACGCAGTTCCAGGGGTTTCTCGGCCAATTGCCCGCGACCGACCAACTGCAGATTGAGCAACCTGTAGTCGCTCAGCAAGCGCCCGCTGCTGACCCGATTGGTGCGAGAAATCCCCTCCGCCGGCAGCTCATCCAGATCGCTGAAGTGGAGATAGCTGAGCAGGATTGAGCCGCCCCAGGGCGCGCCCTCCCGAAAGCGATAGGCAGCCTGCAGCGCGGCCAGGCGTGCCTCGTCCTCGTAAATAAAATCCGCTGCGAAGTAGCCGGCAATCAGACCAAAGCTGTCGAAATCACCGACTTCGGTCCGCCAGTCCGAGGACACGCCGATGGGACGCAGGTCTTCGTCCCAGAGCATCGGCGAAAGCGCTAGCGGCATCCGTTCCTTGCCGAGCAGCAGCACCCAGTCCGGGTTCACATACCAACGCATCCAGAACTGATCCAACGCCGCCTCATTGGAACGCTGGTTGTCGAGGTTGGCCCGATTGTCCGCGTTGTCGTCGCTGCCCAGCGCCATCCGGGCGGCGACCCCGAACTCCAGCGCATCAGTGGCCAAAAAGGAAGCACCCAGCCGCAGCCGGGTGCGCAGTCGATCGAATTCCCTGACCGGCAGTTCGGTTCGCTCGGCCCTGATCAGCAGATCGGTGCTGTAGGTGAAACGCTGGTCTGATTCCTGCGCTGGAAGGGCGGTCGTCCAAAGCAGCCCCAAGGCGCCGATGCACTGTCGGACCACGTTCGCCCCCATGTTTGCCTCCCAGCTAGCCTCAGGCACGCAACTCGGCAAGGGCCACCATCAGCTCGGCAGCGCTGCCAAATCGATCGTCTGGCCTTTTATTCAGACACCTTAGGATAACTTGTTCAAGTTCTTTGGGAATATCTGGCCACAGTTCTGATGGCTTGACCGGGTCCTGCTGCAGGTGCGCCATGTAGACTTCCATGGTGTTGCCGCCAGGGAACGGCAGCGCACCGCAGAACAGCTCGCAGATCACGATACCGGTGGAGTAGATGTCGGAACGGGCGTCCAATTCCTGCCCCTGTAGCTGTTCCGGCGCCGAGTAGGCAGGGGTGCCGACAAACATCCCCTGTTCGGTATGACCGGGCGCACTTCGCTGGATCGGCCTGGCGATGCCGAAATCCATCAGCTTGGCATTGCCGCTTTGCTCCAAGATCAGATTCTCCGGCTTGATATCGCGGTGGAGCACGCCGACCGCATGCGCCGCGTCCAGGCCCGCGCAAAGCTGCCGGGCAATCCGCAGACCGGCTGAGAACGGCACTCGCTGAGCCTGTTCCAGCAGATAGCGCAAGGTCATCCCGCGCACGTACTCCATCGAAATAAACGGCATCCCGCCGTGCTCGCCGAAATCGTAGGTGCGCAGCACGTTGGGATGGGTGATCTTGCGCGCCAGCTTGATTTCACTCTTCAATCGATCCAGCTGTTCCTGGTCGGCAATCAGGCCGGGACGAAGCATCTTCAGCGCTACAAAGTCATCCAGCTCCCGGTCCCGGGCCTTGTAGACCACGCCCATGCCGCCGGTCCCCAGGACCGACTGGATTTCATAGCGTTCGGCGAAGATCGAACCATGCGCCAGGCGCGTCTGCGCGCCGGTCTGGCCGCTACGCGGACCCTCGCTGCGCTCGGAAACGATCCGGGTGGCATTGGCGTCATCGCTGGCCACCTCCGGCAGCGCGGACAGATTCTCGATCTTCAGCGCGTAGAAGCGCTTGCCGCTCAGCGCACCATTGCAAACCGCTAGCGTGTTGGCGCCCAGCAGCTTCTTGAGGCTTTCAGCGACATTGGGGGCAACCAGCACCCGTCCGGGACCGCTGTCGAGCAGCAGCCGCTGGGCGGCGCTCGCCGGCGCACCCAGCGCAACCCGGGTTGCCGGCAGATTGGGCAGACCGCCGTGCAGGACCTCTCCATCTGCCAGTGCGAAGCCCGAACGCTCTGCCGGCTGCCGCTTTGCATCGGCAATGATCTGCTCCTGCAGCAGATGAAGTGCATTGACCTGACGCCCGGCACCGCGGAAACCGAAGACCAGCTGACGGCCCTGAGCCAGCAGCAATTCGCCCTGACGTGCCTCCACTGAAGCCTGCAGGTCACCCAGTCGGGTCCCCATCCTGGTCAGCTCCACGCCCTCGGCACCAGTAGCGATGCTTTTGGCGAACTCCGGAACATCCATCGCCAGCACGCAGAGCTGCTCACGCTCGGGCTGCGCCGGCTTGATGGTGACCCCTCCCTCCTCCAGCGCCGGATCCGGCAGGAAGCGCGACAGATTGGAAACGTAGCCCTCAATGTCGCTCTTTTCCCGCAGGCTGCTCAAGAGGGCGTTGAAGGCGCGCGCCAGGCGGCCCAGTTCGTCGCCACTGTGCTGCGGGATGTTGTGTTGATAGTCACCCGCAGCCGCCAGTTCGGCAGCCTGAGCCATCCCCGCCACCGGTCGCAGGATCCGCCGCGCAAGCCACCAGGACAAGGCCAACGCAACGATGATCGCAGCGGAACCGGCGTACAGCATGTTGTTGCGCAATTCGAGGAAGCTGGCCATGGCCGAATCAGCCGAGGTCAGCGCCATCGCGCCCCCCGCCGCGGCACCGCCTGCCTGCGGCAGCAGCGGGCTCAGGGTAATGCTGTAATTGACATTGCCCACGTTCAGATCCAGCCGATCCAGACCCTTGCCATCAGCCAGCGCCTGGGCGATGGTGGCCAGATGCGGCGAGATTGCTTCGGTCAGCAGCTTCTCGGTGCGCGGCTGCAGCGAACTGGCCAACAGCCTTACCCCGAGCGAACCCGCTCCCCAGAAAGCGACATGCGCACCGCTCACCTGCTGGATCTGCTCGCACAGGGAGCGGTCGATCTGGCTTCCGACCACCAGGAAGCCCACCAGAATATCGTTCTTGGCAATCGGCGTCGCCGCGGCATGGTAGAGGTTGCCCCCCTCTTCCCAGTAGCCAACCACCGGATTGAGTTCGGCGATCACCGGGCCGAGAAAGGTATCGGTCTTGAAATCCCGTTCGAATGCCTCGGTTTCCCCGGTTCTGGCCACCAGTTGGCCATCCGGATCGAGCACCATTGCCAACGAGAATCCCTGCGTTTCGCGACGCTCTTCCAGCAGGTCCTGAACCGAGACGTTGGTCACCGCCGCCTCGCTGCCCGCGGTCAGAACGGCTGCGCCCGCGGTCTCCGCTTCGTCATCAGCCTGCTCGTCAACTTCCTGATCGGATTCATCGGCTGCCTCTTCCAGACCCAGGTCATCGGCATCCTCGGTGGTGACCGGCCCCATACCCAACTCGTCTGCCGGATCCACCTGGTAGGGATCGGCACCCCCTTCCAGGCCCAGGTTGCCGCCAATTGCACCCTCCAGATAGTTGGCCACGCTGGCGTCGTTGGCGATCGACTGCGCAATGAGTTCGAGTTTCTCCGCGCCCAGATCCTCGAACCTGCGCTGTGCTGCGGTACTGGCGTCCAGTTCATCCAGCACCGCCGCGCGACCAAGTCGCTCGCCGACCTGCCAGGTCAGTACCACCGCCGTTCCCACCCCGAATACCACCAGCAAGGCAATCACCAGGAACAGTCTGGCCGCCAGCGGAACGGCACCGCGCTTTCTAGTAGTCATTGTTGCGGCTCCGTCGATAAGGTTTCCCGGCCTTGTTCAAATGTGTCGGCACCCGGCGCCGACTCGCTTCCATCTCTACCTGCAGCAACTCTTCGCCCTGAAGGTCTATGCTCTTGCGCCAAAGGGTGGCGCGTTCGTGCCAGATCAGCAATTCGCCCGGGCCTTCAGGTAGCTGGGTCAGCCGAAATCGGCCCTTTTCGTCCGGAATCACGAAGTACGGCGTGTCGAGCACCAGAATGTGCGCCACCATGCCGTGATGGACGTTGCAATAGACCCGTACCAGGCCCGGATTGACGAAGCGCACCGGCTCCGACTCTTCGCCCTGACCATACAGGCCAACGTCAAAGCTGTTCGACTGGGAGGTGGAAAAGGCGTTGTGCAGGATGGGATCAAAGTTGGGGAAGCGAACGGTCGCGCCAACAATCACCGGCAGCACCCGCGGCACGAAGTCCTTGCCCTCCGTAGCCAGCACATAGGCGTCGTCCGGAACCTCCAGCGGCGGTCGCTGCTTGGGCCGGAAATAGACCACTGCATCCTTGGCTACTTCCGCTCGCAAGGCCTTCCCGCCGCTGGTCATTCGGAGCTCGCCGCGAATCTCCGCGCCGCTGGCTGGCGACAGGCAGGCCGCACAGTACCCAAGGCAAAGCACCCATGCGTGAATGAGAGACCGCATTTTCAATTACTTCCCCACCATCCCTAATCCCCAATCATAGACAGTGTTGGTCGGTTTTTCAGCGCGTGCAGGCAGATGGAGCGCGGTAGCGGACGACAAGTTCGCTTCCAGATGATCCGCCACTGCAGGCGCGGCGCTGGATCGGCAGTCAAGCGGAGGTCGGAAATGGCCCGCCGGTAACGAATGATGATTGCGCCGTGGACCCCGGCCCTGCCATCCTCAGCGCTGCAGCGCTTCGCGCCGACGGTGGGAGGTTGGTGCGGAAGCGACTTATTAACGCTGCCAGGAGGGAGAGGTCATGGCTGCGATACGCATAGCCCGCGATCATGAGGTCGGCAGCAAGGATGCGCGCCGCAAGGTCAGTCGCATCGCCAAGGGCATCGCCGAACGATTCCAGGTGGAAACCGAGTGGGACGAGAACGTCCTGTTCTTTTCGCGCAGTGGCGTGAACGGCCGAATCGTGGTCGACGAAGGACGGGTCAGCATCGAAGCGGACATCAGCTTTCTGCTGCTGCCGATCAAGCCGGCGATCGAAAGCGAGATCCGCCGCCACCTGGAACTGGAGTTTGGCAGCTGACCATCGCCAACCCAGGCCAATCGCGCCAGTGGCGTTGGGTTTGCGAACCATGGCCCGTAGCCGGGAGCGTCAGGCGCCCGGGTGGGGAATCGCCCTCCCGGCGAGTTCGTACATCTCGATCATGAATGCACGCTCGCGGTGCGCAAGCGCCAGCAGGAAGGGATTGGCGCCCTTGAGCGCGGTGAAGGCGTCGAAACCCCGTTCCAGAAAGGACTGCAAGGCACCAAGACCGGCCAGCTTGGCCGGCCAATGACACAGAGCCAACAGCTCACGCACCATGCGCTTGCGGACGATGTGATCCAGCCCCCGGCCCAGCCCCAGGATCAGCGCCAGCTGGTGGCGCCGGATTGAGTGATCCTGATCCTGCGCATAGGCCAGCGCGTAGTGGTGAAGGCTCAGCGGCTGGGCAGGATCCAGTTGCCCGTCCAGCCTGGCGACCATGCGCAGATCCATCCGGTGGCTGAGCGCATTGAGTTCGGCGGCGACCGCCACGGTCTCCAGAACCGCCTCGGGCAACAAGCGGATCATGATCGGATAGATCTTCTCCACGTTGCGATCGCGCTCGGTGAAGTCCTTCTCGCTGTAGAGGTCACTCAGGAAAAACTCGGCAGCCGCCGCGTAGCGAGGGGTCCGCCGCAGATCCGCGTAGCTCGCAGCCAGTCGCCGCGCCTGAAACTGGCGCAGCTCGCCCACGCGAGCCGAGCGATTGGCCGGCTCCAATGCTTCATCGTGCGCATTCCGGTTGTCAACCAGCCAGTGCTTGAGGCGCTCCTTGACCGATACCGGTGGCGAATCATTTTGACCTGACAAGTTCACCTCTGCTCCTACGCTTGCTGCTCCCAACCGCATCGATCGAGGCAGCCGCTCGCCCTGGCGACCACATCGACCTCAGCCTGCCGATCCAGTTTGGGGCGAGGGAGAGACTTCCAAGCCGACCTGGGCCATTTCTGGCCACAGCAATCGGTCGGCCGCAGCCAGCGCCTCCAGGCAAAGGGCCTTCGATTGGCAAAGGCCCATATGACCGAGATGGTGCTTTGGCCGGTCATGCAGCGCCGCCAGAGTACAGCTACTTGCCGGGACCACAATGCAGTCGTTCGCCGACCAGAAATTGACGCAGCGATGATCATGAACCGGCGGAAATCGTTGATTGAAGGCCAGCATCCACGGCGAATGCGGCACCGGCGGGCCGTGATCCAATCCGCCCATCTGACCAGCCAGCAGGGTGCCCTGAAATGGCGCGCCCAGACTGACCAAGGCGGAAATCTCGGGCTCAGCGGTGCACAGCTGCATCCTCCCGATCATCCCGCCCATGCTGTGCCCTACCACGCACAACGGCAAGCGGAAGCGTTCCGCCGCCTGCTGCAGCGCATCCTGCAGTTGCTTGCGGTTGCGCTCGGGCGACCAGTAGAACGGCGGCAGATCAAGGACCACGGTGACAAAACCCGCCCGATGCCAGGCGCTGCGCCAGCGCCACCACAAACCCCGATTGCATAGAAACCCATGGGCGAAGACCACCACCGCGCGGGGCTTGTGCGGCACTTTGGTCCGCGCCATCAGCCAGCTCAACAGTGGCTGAGCGAGAAAGAAACACCACAGGAAGTGGCCAAATTCGCGAGCCCAGACGACTCCGGCATTCGCCCCCCGGGCTCGCATTGGGTCGGGATCCAGTACCGTAGCCACGACCTGACCGAGCGCACTGAGCAAGGCCGCAAAAGCCAGCAACAGGGCAATTGCAGACGCTGCCTGAACCACCCCAGCTGCGCCGAGCCATTCGGCGAAGGCCCATGCCACTCCAGCGAGCAGAATCAAGGTCAACAGCAGCGCTAGCGCCAGTCGCATCGGCTACCCGCTCCGCAACAATCCCACTGCCTGCCGTTCATCGATCTCCCCGTTGTTGCGCAGACCCGCGGCCAGGTCGTTGACCAGCGCCCTGGCCGGCGATCCGGATAAGCCGGCATCGCCGCGACGCCCTGCTGGACGCCAATAGCCTAGCCGGGGTGACCGGCGCACCGCAAAAGCCCCCTTCTGGGCAGGATCGAGTCAATACTCGGCTTCGGGCGACGCATAATCGAGCCAGTGGCAGGCGCGACGGTCTGCCATCCCGAATGCACGTTGTGGTCAATGAGACCCGGCGCATCAACCGCTACCATGCCCTGTTGCTGATCAATCGGTGAGTCATGCTCAATCTCCAACCTGCCCAGAATCCGCGCACGCCCAGCAAGCATCAAAGCATTGGGCTCGCCATCGCCGGCGGCGGTCCGATCGGCGGCATCTATGAACTCGGCGCGCTCCGCGCGCTGGACGAGGCGGTCGAGGGGCTCGACATGGGTCGCCTGGATGTCTATGTGGGAGTGAGCTCCGGTGCCTTTCTGGCGGCCGGCCTGGCCAATGGTCTCAGCACTGCCGACATGTGCCGCATGTTCATCACCGATGAAGCTCACGGTCATCAATTTCGCCCGGAGATGTTCCTGCGCCCGGCCTTTGCCGAGTACTTCAAGCGCGCGGCGAAGGCACCCAGGATTCTGATCGACTGGATCAACATGCTCGCCACCCATCCCCTGGAGACCCGCTTGACCGACGTGTTCGGCCTGCTGGGCGGGATGGTGCCGACCGGACTATTCGACAACAACTCGCTGGAGCGCTTCCTGAGCGAAGTGTTGACCAGTTCGGGACGCAGCAATGATTTTCGCGAACTGCCGCGCAAGCTCTACATCGTGGCGGTAGAACTGGACACCGGCGAGCCGGTGCGTTTTGGCGCACCTGGCTACGATCATGTGGCGGTCTCCAAGGCGGTTCAGGCCAGCTCCGCCTTACCCGGCTTCTATCCGCCGGTGGAGATCGACGGCAAGCAGTACGTTGATGGCGCCTTGCGGAGAACCCTGCACGCCTCGGTGGCGCTGGATGAGGGCGTCGACCTGCTGATCGGCATCAATCCGCTGGTGCCCTTCGACGCGGCTCGCGCGCGCAGCAATGGCCGGGTCATCCCCAATAGCCTGATTGCCGGCGGACTGCCGGCGGTGCTGTCCCAGGCGCTACGCGCGATGCTGCAGTCACGGATGCTGGTCGGCATCGCCAAGTACACCCAGACCTACGTCAATTCGGACCTGATCGTGTTTGAACCCGATCCGGACGACATCGAGATGTTCTTCACCAACGTGTTCAGCTTTGCCAGCCGGCAGTCGCTGGGCGAACACGCCTACGACAACACCATGGCCGATTTGCGTGCACGCCGGGTCGAGATCGCCGCCACCCTGCGCCGTCATGGGCTGCGCCTGCGTGATGAAGTACTCGACGACCGTGATCGCAATCTGTGGACCGGACTGGGTCTCAAGCCGCCGCGCAGAACCTCCACCACCACCCAGCTGCGCCGCACCCTCGACGATCTGGAGCACGTGCTGGCGCGTCGCTAGCTTCGCGTGCTGCAAACTGCTCTGACCGATTCGACTCTGTTCGCTGATCCGCGGTAAGGGGCAGCACGCTCGATACGGGGATCGGCTGGCGTGGCGGAACGAATCATTCGGACAGAATGAGATTCAGATCCTCGGCTGCATCGAGCGCTAGGCAGGTCAGCAGCGCTGAGCGGCGGATTCAGGCTCACTGCGCACCTCAGCCGGGGAGGGCCTCGCGCGGCGTCCGAGCGCCAGGAATTGGCCGCAAATCCGTAGCAACCGAGCGCGAACCATGCGTAGTGTGAATATTCTACAAGTCCGCTTCAGACTATCTCCATACCGCGACACGCCGCCGGCGTGTTGGGGAGGCCGCAAGTCAACTGTAGGGTAGAAAAATGGCAACCAAAAAACTCAAGTCGAAGACCGCAAAGGCCAGCAGCAGTGCCAAGCCAGAAGCGGCCTTTACCGTCAAGAATGCAAGCAAGGTGATCATGGAGCAGGCCGAGCACATCTGGCTGGCCGGTCTGGGCGCCTTCTCGAAAGCGCAGGAACAAGGTGGGAAGGTCTTTGAGACCCTCATCAAGGAGGGACAGGCATTGGAGAAAGCAACTCGCAAACTGACCAGTGGTCGCGTCGAGTCCGCTCGGGACGCCGTTGAAACCACCGTTTCTCAGGTCCGCGAGCGCGCCTCCGATACCTGGGATCGTCTGGAGAAGGTGTTTGAAGACCGCGTCTCCAAGGCCCTGAACCGCCTGGGCGTGCCGGGTCCGACCGATCTCGCCGAGTTGTCCAAGCGCGTCGATGAACTGAGCCGCGCGGTGCGCGCGCTGGAAGGTGGTCAGGCCACCCGCAGCAAGCCGGTTGCGGTCAAGAGCAAGCCTGCCGCTGCCAAGCCTGCCGCTGCCAAGCCTGCTGCCGCCAAGAAAGCTGCGCCGAAGCCGGCCGCCAAAAAGACTGCAGCCGTCAAGCCCGCTGCCGCCAAGAAGGCCGCGCCGCGTCGCGCCCCCAAGGTCACTCCGGCTCCGGCCGCGACCGACAGCGGGAACGCCAGCTAAAGATTGCTAAAGGAAGATCGGAGGTGCCTGGCGCCTCCGAGGGCAAGGATGCCCACTTACTCAATGGCGCAATGCCAGAGTGCCAGTTCGGTTTAGCCCGTCAGCCAATCGTTACAGCCGATCGCCCTCCCCGACCGGCCGGCTGACGGGCTTCTTCTGCAGCCAAGCGGGCGAGCACGGATCCGAGCATCTGACCCGACCGGCGCAAGCCGCTCTTGGTGCAGTGAGAAGGGACC
The DNA here is from genome assembly GCA_020442775.1 of Lysobacterales bacterium. GTDB lineage: Bacteria > Pseudomonadota > Gammaproteobacteria > Xanthomonadales > SZUA-5 > SZUA-5. The sequence continues at coordinate 10,836 of JAGRJL010000131.1, forward strand.
CGCGTGACGCGCGGACCCCCCATCATCACGCCTGCCTACCAGTGAATCCCGCGCATCAGCGCCGCGAAGGCCACCTGCTCGCTGGAGGTCGGCGCATCCGAACCGCCCTTCTGCCCCTTGGCCGCAGCCGAATCGGGGAACAGCTGGTAAGCGGTGTTCATCACCACCTCGTGCAGCTTCGGCGCCAGCAGATGCATGACTTCGGCGAATACGCCCAGCCGGGTGGCAATCCGCTGCGGCCGCCGGATGATCGCGTCGGCGACCATCTCTGCCGCTTCCTCCGGGGTTAGCGTGGGCACACTGTCATACATCTTGGTCGGCCCGATCATTGGGGTCCGCACCAGCGGCATGTTGATGATCGTGAAGGACACGTTGGCGTCGGAGAACTCCGCCGCCGCGCAGCGGGAGAACGCGTCCAGCGCCGCTTTTGACGCCACATAGGCGGAGAAGCGAGGGGCGTTGGAGAGCACGCCGATCGAGGAGATGTTGATGATGTGCCCACTACGCCGTTCGGTCATCTTCGGCAGGAAGCCCATGATCAGCCGCAGCGAACCGAAGTAATTGAGCTGCATGGTGCGCTCAAAGTCGTGGAAGCGGTCATAGGACAGCGAGACCGATCGGCGAATCGAGCGTCCCGCATTGTTCACCAGCACATCGGGCGCGCCGTGATCAGCGATCACCTTGGCCACCAGTTCGTCGCAGGATTCCAGACTGGACAGATCGGCCGAATAGGCGCTGGCCTTGCCGCCATGCTTTTCGACCGTCTTGCGTGCTTCCTCCAGCTTTTCCGGGTCGCGCGCGACCATCAGCACATGTCCGCCGGAGCTGGCAACCCGAATCGCGGTCGCCAGACCAATGCCGGAAGAGGCGCCGGTGATCAACACCGTCTTGCCCTTGACCCGACCACTCAGCGAGCGATCGACGTGCAGGTCGGGGTCCAGGTGGCGCTCCCAGTAGTCCCACAGCCGCCAGGCGTAGTCATTGAGCTCTGGCACCTTGATTCCGGAGCCCTTGAGCGCCGCCTCGGTCTGGCGATTGTCGAAACGGGTGGGATAGTTGAAGAACTTGAGCATGTCCTTGGGAATCCCCAGGGACTGGAAGACGTGCGCGGTGATGCGCTTGACCGGCGGCAGCATCGATAGCGCGGTTTTCACCGCCGATGGCACGAACGCGAAGATCCGCGAATCGATGCGCATGGTCATTGGCGGGGCGTGACCGGCGCGGGCGAAGATGTTGAGCACCTCGCCGACCCGACGCGGCGCAGGGTCGGTCAGGTGGAAGCAGCCACCATCCAGTCCCCGCTTGTGGGCGATGTGATCCATGGCGTCGACAATAAAGTCCACCGGCACCATGTTGATCCGGCCACCCTCAAAACCCATGGTCGGCATCCACGCCGGAATTGCCTCGCGAATGCGCTTGAGCAAGGTGAAGAAGTAATAGGGGCCGTCGATCTTGTCGATTTCGCCGGTCTGGGAGTGGCCGACCACGATGCCGGGCCGGTAGATCCGGTAGGGTCGACTGCACTCATTGCGGACGATCCCCTCGGAGTCGTGCTTGGTGCGGAAATAGGGGTGATCCAGCCCTTCAGCCTCGTCGAACATGTCCTCGCGGAAGGTGCCGTGATACAGACCGGCCGCTGCAATCGAGCTCACATGGTGGAAACAGCCCGCCTTGATCGCCTCGGCGAACAGCACCGCATTGCGGGTACCGTCGATGTTGGCCGCCTGCTGCGACTCGGCGCTGGCCGACAGATCGTAGATCGCGGCCAGATGGAAAACGTGCTTGATCTTGCCGTTCAGTTCTTCCAGCTGGTCATTCTTGATCCCCAGCTTGGGCTTGGTCAGATCACCCCAGACCGGAACGATGCGCTCAGCCTGATCCGGATAGCGCTCGTGCAGGGCTTTGAGCTTGTCCTTGGAACCGCGTCTGGCCAGCACATAGATCGTGCCCTTGCGGGCGAGCAGCTTGCCCACCAGGAATCGGCCGATAAAGCCGGTCGCACCGGTTACGAAATAACTCATCAGTTCTCCCCTTGATGTGGTCGATGGCGGTCTGGTCGGAAGGTCCGCTGCGCCCATAAGATAGCCCCCGCCCAAGCCGTGCGCCAAGCGCTATTGCGTGAAATTGACCCCCAGTGTTCCCCGTGTTAATCAATGCCGGTGCCGGAATCTGTCCAGTCGCTGAGCTGGCCGGGTTAGAATCGAACAAGTAGCCGGTAAGGCGCGAAACCGGCGTCAGGAAAGGCCAAGCGCCATCAATCGGATCGAAATCGGCCGGGTGGGTCCCGGCCAATAACGCAGGAGCGAGATTGCATGTCCGACACCAAAGCCACTTTCGATGCAGCCACCGAAGCCGCCAAGAAGCTGCCCGAACGGCCAGACAACGAGACCATGCTCAAGCTTTACAGCTTCTTCAAGCAGGCCACTGAGGGCGACGTGAGCGGACCCAAACCCGGGTTCTTTGATTTCGTCGGAACTGCCAAATACGAAGCGTGGGAAAAGCTGCAGGGCAAGACCAGCGATGAGGCCATGCAAGGCTACATTGACCTGGTCCGGCGCCTGGGCGGCGAGTTCTAGGCGGCCACCAGAGCTCACCAGCAATGCGGGCTGGAACGGACTGCTCCAGCCTTTCGTGAACAGGGTGCCGCGCTGAGCGTGCGGCACCCGGATGATGGAATGACTGGTGCGTCTGAACATCAACGGCGAGCAATGAGGAATCAGCCCAGTGGCCGAGCGCGCACCCAACAAGACTCGAGAGCGCATCCTGACCAGTTCGCTGGCCATGTTCAACGAGCAGGGTGAGCCCAACGTCACCACCAATCACATTGCCGACGAACTGGAAATCAGCCCCGGCAACCTTTACTACCACTTCCGCAACAAGGACGACATCGTCGAGCACCTGTTCCAGCGCTTCGAGGCGCACATGGATCAGGCGATGCTCGTGCCGGAAGATCGTGATGCTGACCTGGAAGACATCTGGCTGCAGCTGCACCTGGTCTTCGAGTGCATTTGGGAGTTCCGCTTCCTTTACCGCGATCTGGTCGATCTGCTGCTGCGCCAGCGCAAGCTCAAGATGCGCTTTTCGCGGATCCTCAAGCGTGCGCATGAAAGCATTGTCGAAGTATGC
>JAGRJL010000132.1:0-7439 GCA_020442775.1 Lysobacterales bacterium
GGACTGATCAGGCCGAGTTCGGGATGCTCCCAGCGCACCAGCGCCTCCATTCCGATGATGTCCTCGGTCAGGGTGTCCACCTGCGGCTGGTAGTAGACGCGCAATTCGTTGTTGCGCTCGGCCTGGCGCAATTTGGATTCAAGCATCAGCCTTTGCTGATGAGATTCCTCGGGCAACGCAACGAAGGTTCGGAAGGTGTTTCTGCCCATTCCCTTGGCGCTGTACATCGCCACGTCGGCGCACTTGATCAACCCATCGGCATCGGTGCTGTCCTCCGGGAAGAAGGCGATCCCTATGCTCGCGGTGATCTGCATCTCGGCGCCGTCACTCAAGGTCAGCGGAGACTCCAATACCCGAATGATCTTCTCGGCGATGCGCAGCACATCCTCGCGCTGGACGATATGCCGCAGGATCAGGGTGAACTCATCACCGGCATAGCGCGAGACCGTGTCGCTGGCCCGAACGCTGGCGCGCAGCCGCTTGGAGACCGCTATCAGGATCTGGTCACCAACGGCATGGCCAAGGCTGTCATTGATGGTCTTGAAGCGATCAAGATCGACAAACAGCACCGCAAACAGCTCGCCATTGCGCTGCGCCTCGGCAATTGCCGAGTGCAGCCGGTCATTGAACAGGAGTCGATTGGGCAGCCGGGTCAGCGAATCATGCAGCCCGCGGAAGCGGCTATCGATCCGATAGTGATGTACCAGTGAGGCCAGCGAAAAGCGCTCGGCCAGATTGCTGAAGGCCGCGACAGCGCCGTCCCAGTCGCTCAGCGGATGCCGGGCTCCGCCCAGCAGGGCGCCGACCGCCTTGCCGTCATCATTGAGCAGCGGCAACCCGATCAGGGCGCGAATCCGGAATCGGGACAGCCACATGTCGCGAACCGATTCCCATGCACCATCGGCAAAGACCAGCGTCTTGCCGCCCAGAACATCGTAATAAGCCTGATGGTTCCATAGCGAGTCGCCGCTGTTGCCTAGCGGCAGGCTGCCCAACTGCGCCAGCAACTGGGGTTCGGCTTCGCGCCCGCCACGTTCCCTCAGAATCTCGAAAAACTCGAGCTCATAGTGCCTGGCCAACGCCAGCAAGGCGTCATCATTGTGGCTCTCGTCACCGTCAAGGCAGTTGACCATGTTGAGCATCTGCAGCAACGAGCGCTCGCTGGCAACTGGTGCGTCGGCCGTAGGCGCAAGGTTGCTGGGGGCGGCGACCGCGGCCGCCGGGTCCAAGTGCTTCAGGCGGAAGCTGACTTCGCTCGGATCTATCGGCGATCGCACCCAGTCATCGATGCCCGGAACGTCGACTCCCCAGCCATAGCTGTCGCCGCGCGCGCGGCCGCTGATCAGGCCGAGCACACCCTGCAGCCGCGCGGGTTTCTTGCGCAGGCGCAAGGCCAGCCGTTTGGCGTCGTCGCCATCGCCGGTGAACTCGATGATCGCCGCCGTGGGCTCGGCACCATGATCGATCAGGGTGTTGGCCTGATCGAAGTCGCGGGCAGTCAGAATGGTTTCATAGGGTCCGCCATCGAGCAGATCAAACAGATCCCGCCGGTCATCCCGCGAAATCGATACGATCAGGATTGAGGACGGGACATCGCTCATGGTTACACCACCCAGCGTCCGTCGCGCAGGCGAAACTTGGGGATCTCACGCTGACAGATTTCCAGGTGGGCAGCGATGCTGGCCAGACCCGGCGCCATCCGGATTTCGGGTGCCATCAACACCACCCGTCGATCCGGGTTCCCGAGCGATCTTGCCAACTGCCGCAGTTGCGGTCCGACCTGGGTGAAAAACGCCGGCGTGGCCCCGGGAAACAGATAGATACCGAAGTGATTTGCGTGCAGTACGTAGCGCATCGCGTCCAGCGGACGCTGGCTACCGGGCACCGAGATGCCATCCTCGCGCAGGCTGGCAAGTCCGCCTTCGGCAGACCAGCAATAGATTGATTGACCCTGCCGGCGCGCAATCAACCGAAGATGATCGATCACAGCATTGGCGTTGGGCGCCTTCAGGGTGACCAGGCCGGAGTCGGCAGCCAGGAGCGCAGCGTACAAGCCCTCCGGGACCTGATTCTCCCCGGTGCTGTAGAGCACAGTCACTTCGCTGTCGGCTGTCGCCATGACCTCCCCGTCTTCACCCCTGCACCGTCCTGAAGCTGTTTTGACGATCGCGTTCGGCGACCGCCCAGATCAACCCTACATGGTGTGGGTCAGCCGGTCCGCACCAATCGTTCCGGCGAGGATGGTCTCGATCTTGGTCTTCACCGTGTCGCCGTCCGAACCTTCATTGAACTGTACCCCTATTCCCGCCTGGCGATTGCCCTGAGATCCCTGCGGGGTGATCCAGATCACCTTGCCAGCCACCGGCAGTCGGTCCTTCTCGTCCATCAGCGTCAGCAGGATGAAGACCTCATCACCCAGGTGATAGGGCCGAGTCGTTGGGACGAACAAACCGCCGTTCTTGATGAACGGCATGTAGGCCATGTACAGCGCCCCCTTGTCTTTGATCGCCAGCGACAGGATTCCCTGCCGGGGCGCCCCCGCCATATTCATCGGTGATATCCCCTGTTGAAATGCTTTCCCGGACCAACACCAGTGCAGTGCCCCAGAAGCAACTCGCGCATTTGATCGGTCCTTTTCCCTGAATGGACATTGCTCGTCGTCACCATAGCGTTGCTATGCCTCTTCCTCGCGTCTTGCCTCAGGGATATATCCGTCAGAAATTTCGTTCATGATTTTCAGGGCACCATGCTAGCCAACCGCCTGCCAGCGCAGCGCACCCGCCACGCCCAGCAGCAGGCTGGCCAGTGAAAGATCATCGCGCAGCCCGCTACCCAACTCCTGCCTGGCGCGCTTGCAACGCAGCCACACAGACTGAAGCGTCGACTCCTCAACTTGTGATGTCAAGTGAAGTTGCTCGCGCAAGCGGGTGAATTTGCTGCCTCCCAACGCTAGATCAAGCGCCGCTTCAAGCACCCTTTGCAGGACCTCCAGTGAGGCATCGGGGCTTTTCGCCATCGACAGGGCAGATTCAACGATGCCTGTCCGCCCCGATTGCAGCGCCGCCAATTGCCTGATTGCGGCCTCCCACTCGGTCAGCCGCCCACCCTGAGCCGCACCCAATGCCAGCAGTGGTCGTCCGTCTGCCAATTCCAGAGCCAGCCCCAGGGAACGGTCATCCGAGCCGGTGCGCTGCAGCCAGTCGATTGCCACATCGGCAGACGGTGGATTGAGCACCAGTCGCAGGCAGCGACTCAGGACGGTGACCGGCAGACGCGCGGGATCAGCGCAGATCAACACCAGATGGCTGTCCTGTGCGGGTTCTTCCAGGGTCTTCAGCAACGCGTTGGCAGACGCCGCGTTGAGTGCATCTGCCGGCGTCAGCACCGCGATCTGTGCACCCTGGCGCTGGGGTCGCATGGAAATCCGCTCGATCAACGCGCGCACCGCGTCAACGCTGATGGTGCGCCCGGTCTTGGTGTCGGGCACCACCTGGATTCGATCCGGATGGCTACCTGCGCGCAGCAACAAGCACTCGGCGCAGCTGCCGCACGGCCCTGACGGCTGAAGATCGGAACACAGCAGCATCCCGATCAAGCGCTCTACCACGATGCCCTTGCCGACGCCGGCCGGACCCTCCAGGCAAATCGCATGGGGCATGCGACCGGCCTCGATCAGCTGGTGCAGCCGGCGCTCCAGCGGCTCTGCCCAGGGCAAGGAGTTCGGGGGCCAATCGGATACCTGACTCATCCGCCACCCAATTGATAACGCCGGACCGCCCGGTTGTGTTCCTGCAGGGTCCTCGAAAACTGATGGCGTCCGTCGCCCCGGGCCACGAAATACAGGGCCTCAGTGCGGGCCGGATGCAGCACCGCACGGATCGCTGCCGGCCCGGGCATCGCGATAGGCGTCGGCGGCAGGCCGCTCCGGGTGTAGCTGTTGTACGGGTTATCGGTGCGCAGGTGAACTCGACGCAGGTTGCCGTCGAAGGAATCGCCCAATCCGTAGATCACCGTCGGATCGCTCTGCAAACGCATCCCGATACGCAGACGATTGACGAACACCCCGGCCACCATGGGTTGCTCCTCGATCGCACCACTTTCCTTTTCCACCACCGACGCCAGGATCAGTGCCGAATAGACGTCGTCAATCGGCAGGCCTGCCTCACGCTCGTCCCACGCGCTCTGTAGCTCGCGCTGCATCGCCCAATAGGCCTGGCCGAGCAGTTCGAGATCACTGAAGCCCCTCGGAAAGTGATAGGTCTCGGGCAGAAACAGACCCTCTGCATGGCTTTCCACCGCGCCGATCCTGGCCAGTATCTCGGCATCGCTTAGCCCACCAATGGTCTGTTGCAATACGCCATTGGCAGCCAGCGCCAGGCGCAGATCGGCAAAGCGGGTCCCTTCCAGAATCGTGAACCGGTGCTGGACCACCTTGCCCGAGGCCAGCAGTTGCAGGATCTGCGGTGCGCTCATCTGCGGGCTGAGCTGGTACTCCCCGGCCTTGAGATTCTTGGCTACGCCCAGTTCCCGCTCCAGCAGCCGCCATTGCCAGTAGGGCGCCCTGGGAAGGCCCAGCTTATCCAGCTCGCCAAGCAGACCCGCAAATCCGGTGCCGGGCTTGAGAACCAGCACCAGTTCCCGTTCACCGACCAGGGCTTCGCTCTTGAACCGGGTGTAGCCATGCCAGGCATGAACCGCGATCCCAGCCGCCACCAGACCGACGACCCCCAACAGCAGTCCCGCCCAGGCTCGCCGCCTGAGCATCCCGCGCTGGCGTTCCCGTCCATTCCTACTGGTCTTGTTTGCTGCCAAGCCTATCCTCCGCTTCCTACTGGGTACCCGACCCGGTGACCAGGGAATCCAGGCCCAACTCCCTGAGCCAGTCGACGCACCGCGATACCTGCCCGGACTGAGCCAGCGGTCGGCCGTCTATCGCCGCCACAGACTGGATGCCGCGCACCGCGTTGCTCACCAGGACCGCGTCAGCGGCGAACAGCCGGGCGTAATCCAGCGGCGCGACGCGGACCTCGAGCGGCCCTGTGCTCAGCAGCAACTCCCTGACAATACCGGCAATTGCACCGCGCGACAGCGGTGGCGTCCACAGCCGTCCATCCTGCAGACAGTACAGGTTACCGTGGCTGAAGCTCACTGCGTCACCGTCGCGATGACGCAGCAGCGCCAGTCCACAACCGGCCTGACTGACTTCCGTCGCCGCCATTCGCTGAATCGGCCGAGCCAGGCCCTTCAGTGATTCCAGAGCGCTCCCGCCAGCCAGTCGAAGGCTCGCCGTTTGCGCCCGTAGCGGCGCGTGTGATGCGGGCAACTCGGACAGCTGCAACGCCCAGCTGACCTGCTGCCCCATCCGCAGATAGCCACGAGCGCCGCCGCTGCTGCAGCAGACCAGCTTCAAGACCGCTTCCGGATGGTGTTCAGCCAGATCCAACATGCTGGCTTCCAGATCCCTCCAGTCCGGCGCATCCAGCTTGAGGCATTCCAGCGATCTGGCCAGCCGCCGCCGGTGGTAGTACCAGAGCGGGATCGTACCTGCCGCAACCCGCATGGTCTCGAAAACGCCGTCCGCATAGTACAGACCCGACGGCGTCGCGGCCCAGTTGGCAACCACCTCGCCACCCTGCACCCACCGCTTCAACACGGCACCCCCAGGGCGCGCAGTAACCCGGCTGCCTTGGCCCGGGTCTCATCCAGTTCACGCTGGGGGTCGGAATCGGCCACGATGCCGCCGCCGGTGCGGAACTTCAGCACCTGCTCCCGCAGCACCATGCTGCGGATCAGGATGTTCATGTCCAGACTGCCGTCGGCACCCAGATAACCCATGGCGCCGGTGTAGGCGCCGCGACCGACCTGCTCCAGTTCGGCGATGATCTGCATGCAGCGAATCTTGGGACAACCGGTAATGGTCCCACCGGGAAAGACCGCCGCCAGCGCATCCAGCGCATCGAACCCGGACCCCAGTCGGCCCTGCACATTGGAAACGATATGGTGCACATGCGCATAGCTTTCGATCGCGCAGAACTCATCGACGACCACGCTCCCGGGCACGCACACGCGGCCGAGATCGTTGCGCTCCAGATCAATCAACATGATGTGCTCGGCACGTTCCTTGGGATCGCTGCTGAGTTCGCCAAGCAGTTGCCGGTCCAGATCCGGATCGGCGCCGCGCGGTCGGGTGCCGGCAATCGGACGCGTCTGCACCCGCCCATTGCGGACGCTGAGCAAGCGCTCCGGTGAGGAGGAGATCAGGTCCGCGCCGTTCCAGCTCATCCAACCGCTGAAGGGGGCCGGGTTGGCCTTCATCAGGGCCCGATAAACGGACTCTGCGGGGGCATCGGTGGCCAATCGCCAGCCGCGCGAGAGATTGACCTGGAATACGTCGCCGGCGTGCAGATACTCGATCACCCGGCGAACGTTTTGCCGATAGTGCTCGGGCGGATCTTCCGCGATCAGCGAACACTTGAACTGCTCGTCTGCCATCTCACGCGGTGCTTCGGTCAGACTAAGTTGAATCCGCTCCAGCACAGCTTCGGCACCAGCCTCGGCCACCAGCCATGCGCGTTCGCGCAGACGGTCGACCACCACCGCCGCCGGGGTGCGGACCGCCAGTGCCAGTGGCAAGCCGTCATCGGCACCCGGCAGGGCCAGGCTGGGCTCAAAGCACTGAGCCATTTCGTAGCCCAGGTAGATCAGCCAGCCGCCGCGAAAAGGCAATCCGACGGCAGCCTGCGCTGCCTCCCGCTGACGCCATGAACGAAGGCCGCCAACGAAGTCCTCAGTCTGGTCGGCGCCGCCCATCGCCCTGCAATGACCCGACTCCTGTACCAGGGCGCGTCCATCGCCGGCCAACAGGAGGTCGAAACGGCCGTCCTTGCCTCCGGGCGCGGTGCTGCTGAGCAGGGCCGGATAGAGCTGAGGAAAGCGTGCCTTGAGCCCGATCAGGTCGGGCACTTCGGCGCACTCAATCAACACCGATGATTGATTCAATGCGCCGCTTCCGCGCTGATGCGCTAGGCCCGCTTGAACAGCAGACAGCCGTTGGTGCCGCCGAACCCGAAGGAGTTCGACATCACCACCTCAAGCGCAGACTGCCGGGCCGCGTTGGGGACAAAGTCCAGATCGCAGGCCGGGTCCTGATTGTGCAGATTCATGGTCGGCGGAACGATCTGATCGCGCAACGCCAGCACGCTGAACAAGGCTTCGATACCGCCGGCCGCCCCCAGCAGATGGCCGGTCACCGACTTGGTCGAGCTGACCATCAGCTTGTGCGCATGTTCACCAAAGCAGCTCTTGATTGCGGCCACCTCGGCGCGGTCGCCCAGCGGCGTGGAGGTTGCGTGGGCGTTGACGTACTGCACCTGTTCGGGATTCATCCCGGCATCGCGCAGACAATGGGTCATGCATTGCGCCGCGCCCCCGCCATCTTC